>NZ_MUNH01000073.1:0-16245 GCF_002154615.1 Streptomyces recifensis | reverse complement strand
GCGTACGACCAGTGGACCCAGTTCAAGAGCTTTCCCCGGATCATGAACGCCGTGCAGCGGGTGGACCAGCTCGGCCCCGCGATGACCCGGTGGAGGGTGAGGACGGGACTCCTCACCAAGGAGTTCATGGCCGAGATCGTGGAGCAGGAACCGGATTCGCACATCGCCTGGCGCAGTGCGGGACGCCAGCCCTGGCTGTGGGGCGAGGTGTCCTTCCGCGCGGCCGCTCCGGACCGCACGGTGATCACGGTGAACATGCACATCGAGCCGCACGGGCTCACCGGCCGGCTGCCGGACTCGGCGAAACGGGCCCGCAAGCTCGTCCGCGAGTCGCTGGAGAACTTCAAGGAGTTCATCGAGGGCCTCGGCGACGCCAGCGGCGCCTGGCGGGGCTCCATCCACAACGGCCGGGTCTCGCCCGCCGAGCCGAACCCGCCCAGGAGCCGCGTCCCCAAGTGGCCCGTCGGCTGACCCAGGCCGGCGCGCCACCCCGGACGACCGAGCGGCCTCCTGCGTGCCGCAGGACAGAGCGAGAGGCATTTCCATGAAGAAGGCGCCGAAGCACGAGCCGGACGAGCCGCTGATCGTCAGCCCGCCCAAGAAGTGGGCGGCGGGCGTCCCGGCGGTGACGCACGCCCTGGAGTACTCCCTCGACCAGACATCGCTGCGCACCACGGCGACGACGCTGCTGACCATGAACCAGGTCGGCGGCATCGACTGTCCCGGCTGCGCCTGGGCCGACCCGGCACCCGGCCACCGGCACATGAACGAGTACTGCGAGAACGGTGCCAAGCACATCAACGACGAGGCCACCGGGCGCCGCGTCACCCGCGAGTTCTTCCGCGCCCACCCTGTCTCCTGGCTCAACGAACAGTCCGACCTCTGGCTCAACCAGCAGGGCCGCCTCACCGAGCCGATGATCAAGCGGGCCGACTCGGACTACTACGAGCCGATCAGCTGGGCCGACGCGCTGGACCTGCTCGCCGACGAGCTGAAGTCCCTGGACTCGCCGGACGAAGCCTGCTTCTACACCTCGGGCCGGGCCAGCAACGAGTCGGCGTTCGTGCTCCAGCTCTTCGCCCGCGCCTTCGGCACCAACAACCTGCCCGACTGCAGCAACCTGTGCCACGAGACCAGCGGCTTCGGCCTGCACGAGACGCTCGGCACCGGTAAGGGCACCGTCTCGCTGGACGACATCCACCAGTCCGACCTGATTTTCCTCGTGGGCCAGAACCCGGCGACGAACCACCCGCGCCAGTTGTCCGCGCTCGAGGAGTGCAAGGACAACGGCGGCAAGATCATCTCGGTGAACACCCTGCCCGAGGCCGGTCTGATGCGGTTCAAGAACCCGCAGCAGGTGCGGGGCGTGATCGGCGACGGCGTCCAGATCTCCGACCAGTTCCTGCACATCCGCAGCGGCGGCGACCTGGCCCTCTTCCAGGGCCTCAACAAGCTGCTGCTGGAGGCCGAGGACGCCAACCCCGGCACGGTCCTGGACCACGACTTCATCGCCAGGTACACCTCCGGCTTCGAGGAGTTCGCCCAGCACGCCCGCAGCATCCCGTGGGACGACATCCTCACCGCCACCCAGCTCACCCGGGAGGAGATCGAGGAGGCCCATGACCACGTCATGCACGCGGGCCGTGTGATCGTCTGCTGGGCCATGGGCGTCACCCAGCAGCGGCAGGGCGTGCCCACCGTCCGGGAGATCGTCAACTTCCTGATGCTGCGCGGCAACCTGGGCCGGGTGGGCTGCGGTGCCAGCCCCGTGCGCGGGCACAGCAACGTCCAGGGCGACCGCACCATGGGCGTGTGGGAGCAGATGCCCGACGAGTTCCTGGACGCCCTGAAGTCCGAGTTCCGCTTCGAGCCGCCCCGCCACCACGGCTACGACGCGGTGAAGGCCGTCAAGGCGATGGCCGAGGGCAAGGTCAAGGTGTTCCTCTCGCTGGCCGGCAACTTCGTACGCGCCGCCCCCGACACCGAGGTCACCGACGCGGCGATGCGCCGCTGCAAGATCACCGCGCAGATCTCCACCAAGCTCAGCAAGGCGCACACCGTCACCGGTGAGACCGCGCTGATCCTGCCCTGCCTCGGCCGCACCGAGATCGACATCCAGTCGGGCGGCGTCCAGTTCGTCACGGTGGAGAACACCTCCAGCGAGGTGCACACCTCGTTCGGCAAGCTCCGCCCCGCCTCCCGGCTGCTGCTCAGCGAGGTCGCCATCCTGTGCCGGCTGGCCCATCGCACCCTCGGCGACAAGGTCGACATCCCCTGGCTGGAGTTCGAGGCGGACTACAGCAACATCCGCGACCGGGTGGCCCAGATCATTCCGGGCTTCCACGACTTCAACCGGCGGGTCGCCCGGCCGGGCGGCATCAAGCTGCCCAACCCGGTCAACGAGGGCGTGTACGCCACCGCCACCGGCAAGGCCATGTTCACCGTCAACGACTGGGACATGTCCGCGGCGCCCCCCGGCCACCTGATCCTGCAGAGCACGCGCTCGCACGACCAGTGGAACACCATCCCGTACACCAACAACGACCGCTACCGCGGTATCCACGGCCGCCGCAACATCATCATGATCAACCCGGAGGACATGGTCGATCTGGGCCTGGTCCGGGGGCAGTTCGTGGACATCATCGGTGTCTGGCACGACGACGTCGACCGCCGGGTGGAGGGCTTCGAGGTCATCCCCTACCCCACCAGCCGGGGCTGCGCGGCCGCGTACTACCCGGAGGTGCAGCCGCTGGTCCCGCTCGACAGCGTCGCGGCGATCAGCAACCAGCCCACCTCCAAGGGGATCGTGGTCCGGCTCGAACCGGGCACCCCGCCTCCGGGCACCAAGCCCACCGAATGGCACGACTGAACGCCGCCGCTGCCGCCCTCACTCCGGGGGCGGCAGCAGCGTGCCCAGCGGACCCAGGTCCAGGTTGAGGTCGTCCATCGTCAGGCCGTACCGCGCGCACAGCCCGGTCATCCGGTCGTGCAGGAGCATCAGCGTCGCCCCGAGGCGCTCTTCCTCCTCCTCGGTCAGGTCGCCCTCGTCGACGCGGTTGAGGGCCTGGCGCTCCATGAGCTGACGCAGCAGCTCGACGAGGGTGAGAACCAGCTTCATCAGGTCCCGCTCCACCGTGTCCGGATCGGCGGTGATCCGGCGCGCGGGTACCGACGCGCGCCCGTCGGAGGCCTCCAGGTCACCGGGCGCCGCGGGCAGCAGCCGGAACGCCCGCTCGGCCGCCGCCGCGACCTCGGCCCTGCGCCGGTCCGGGCCGCCGCGCTCCTCGTCAGCCGTCATCGCCCCGCCCCTCGATCCGCCTCGGCTCCGTGAACGGCGAGGGCACCTCCGCGCTGATGGACACGATCAGCGCCCGCAGCGAGACCCGTACCAGGTCGATGCCGGCGATGGAGAGCACCACGTCACCGGTGAGGACCACCCCGCCGCTCAGCAGGCGGTCCAGCAGGTCGATGAGCGCGACCTGCCGCTGCGCCAGCGGCTCGGTCGCGGCCCGGCGTTCGGGGGTGGTCACGGCCCTGCCCCCGCCGCGTCGCCGGTCTCCTCGGGGCCCATCGCGAACGAGTACGGCGCCCACGGCCCGGTGATCTCGACCCGCACCCCCGCGAGCCCGTCCGCCGCCCGCGCCACCTCGGCCCGGAACGCCTCGCCCCGCTCCAACGGCACCAGATACGCGTCGTTGACCACGTTCTCGCCCGCCGCCTCCGCGAGCGCTCCCTGCTGCACCCGGTGCCGGGCCCGCTCACTGGCGTACGCGCGCCCCGCCGCCTCGATGCCCTCGGCCGCCCGCTGGGCCGCCCGGTGGGCGGTGTCCCGGTGGCGCTGCTGCTGCCGGCGGCCGCGCAGATACGAGCGTCCGGGGCTCAACTGCGCCTCGGCCGGGGCGGGAGGCGGCTCGGGCGTGGCCGAGGGGTCCACGTAGACCTTCACGCCCCACTCGACGTGCCCCGCGAGCCGTGCCAGCCGGTCCGTGAACAACTCGCGTCCCGCGGCCAGCACTTCACGCGCCCGGGCGTCGTCCAGATACACGGTGGCCAGGCGCAGCGGCAGCACGGTGGAGTATGCGGCGACCGCCTCCACGACCCCGTGGTGGGCACGGGCCACCGCGCTCAGCCAGTCCAGGTCCTCCAGCCTGCGGCGCAGCGCCTCCTCCCGGAAGTCCTCCGCCGGTACCTGACTGACCACCAGAGCGAGGCCGTTGCCGTCGGGAACCAGATGGACGGGGGCGCCGACCACGCCCTCCAGCGCGGCCAGCCGCTCCGCCAGGGCGTCGTCGGCGCGGGTCACGCCGTAGACGTACGTCATGGGATCACTCATCGCGGCTCCGCTTCCGGCGGCGGGCGGGGCGCGGGGCGGGTTCGGGCTCGGGCTCCTCTTCCTCCACCTCCGCCTCCTCCAGCTCTTCCTCCTCGGGCTCCTCTTCCTCCTCGGCGTACTCCTCCGGCTCCTCGGTGTAGTCCTCCGGCTCGACCTCCAGCAGCTCCTCCGGTTCTCTGAGCGCGGCGAGTTCGGCCCGCAGGCGGCGGTTCTCCTCGGCGAGCGAGTGCTCGTCACCCCTGGCCCGCGAGGAGAGCGAGGGGTCGTGCTCCCACCAGTCGATGCCCATTTCCTTCGCCTTGTCGACGGAGGCGACCAGCAGCCGGAGTTTGATCGTCAGCAGCTCGATGTCGAGCAGGTTGATCTGGATGTCGCCCGCGATCACGATGCCCTTGTCCAGAACGCGTTCGAGGATGTCGGCGAGGTTGGCGGACGAGCCCTGCCCGTAGGGCTGCGCCGCCCGCGAGGGAGCAGGGCCGAGCCGGTTGCCCAGTGGTTCACTCACGATGGTGGCCTCGCGTTCCCTAGTGCCGGGTCAGGACAGTGCCGGGTCAGGACAGTGCCGGATCGGGACCAGTGCCGGATCAGGACTGTTGTCCGCGGAAGTTCCGTATCTCCTCCAGCCGGTCGAGCAGTTCGTCCTCACGCCGGTCGAACGTCTCCTCGTCGATCTCCCCGGCCAGCAACCGCTTCTCCAGCGCGGCTAGTTCGGCGTGGATGGGGGCGGGGTCGTAGTACTCGTCCTCGGCCGCCTCCAGGACGCGTTCGACCACCCAGCCGACGCCGCGCACCGGCGCCAGCGGCAGGGTGAGGATCTGGGTGAACAGGCCCATGGAACCCCTCGTTTCTCAGACGAAGCTGTACGGCGGGAGCGGGCCGTTCAGCCGGAAGTCGAGCCCCTCTCCGAGCTGATGGGCGACGCTCAGCTCCGTGGTGAGGAAAGCCTCTTCCTGGTCGTCCGCCACCAGGAAGGACACGTTGAGGAAGTCCGACCCGGTCGGCTGCGTGGAGTCCACGTCACGCGCGAAGGGACGCAGTGCCTCGACCACCCCGGCGCCCAGCGCCTCCTGACGGGCCTGTACCTCCTGGGCCACCAGCTCACCGAGCCGCATCGCCGCCGACGGGTCGGCCGTTCCGTTGCGGATGTCGTCGTTGAGCTGCCGGGCCGGAGGCGACTCGGCGAGGATCTGGCGCAGCAGGGAGTCCTCGTCCTGCGCCACCTTCAGGTTGTACTCGGCGCAGCCCGCCAGCTCCAGGAGCCGGTCGGTGTACTCCTCGGCCCGCTCCTCCAGCGCCGACCGCACCTCGTCGTCGCTCGCCGCCACCAGGCCGAACCGCAGCGGCAGTACGGTGCCGTCGGCCATGAGCCGCTCCTGCACCTCCTGGTGCGCGCCGACGTCCCGCCGCTTCGGGCGCAGGTCCTCGGGCGCGTCGCTGACCACCGCGCACAGCGACCCGGCGGTCACCGCCCGCAGCGGGCCGGGGGACGCGCCGACGCCGCGCAGGCCGTCGAGGCGCAGCGGGTGTTGCTTGTCGGTGACGGAGTAGACGTAGACGCCCATGGCTCATTCCCTCTCACGGGTCGAGGTCCGCTTGGAGGCGCGCTTGGCCGGCCGCCGCTTCCGCACGGGTTCCCGCTCCTCTTCCTCGTCCTCGTCGTCACTGTCACCGCCGGTGACCGCCTTGAGCGAGTCGGTGATCGCCTCGGCGGCCCCGCTCAGCGCGCCCTTGGACTTGCCCTTGGCCCCGCTCTCCACGGTGTCGCCGACGATGTCGGTGAGCTGGGCCGGAGCCTTGCGCCCGGACTCCAGGTCCAGCCGGTTGCACGCCTCCGCGAAGCGCAGGTACGTGTCCACGCTGGCCACGACGACACGGGCGTCGATCTTCAGTATCTCGATGCCCACCAGGGACACGCGAACGAAGATGTCGATCACCAGGCCGCGGTCCAGGATGAGTTCCAGGACGTCGTAGAGGTTGCCGCTGCCACCGCCGCGGGCGACATTGCCTCCGCCTTGCGGCACCACGGTCATGGTGCCTCCCTTCACCGGCGGGTCTCAGCCGCGCCGGTCGATCTGCCCCCGGGTGTAGCGGCGCGTGCGCTCGTAGGCCACGAGGTCGCCCTCCTTGTCGAGGGTGACGCGGTAGGTCGCCATCACGCTGGTCGTGTCGGGCACTCGCTCCAGTTCGAGCACCTCTACGTCGGCCTCCCAACCGTCGTTCGTCGGTTTCAGCGCCGAGATGGAATCCGGGGCCCGGCCGAGCAGCTCCGTGAGCTGCTCGGCCGCCGTCCGCATCGCCCAGGCAGGGCCCTTGGACGGACGGTGGCGCGGCTCGCCGGCCGGTCGCCGGCCGGTGGCCCGACTGCTGCCGGTCCGCCGATTTTCGGGCTCTTCTGCTGCGGCCATGGTCTCTCCGGTGGTCGAAGCGGTCTCTCCGGGAGGGCCGGAGCGGGCGCCAGATTCCACGCGCGAACATACAATTTCAGCATATAGGGTTATAAGTCGCAGCAGCGTTGGCCGGCTCTCCAGGGGCCCGCCGCAACCGCGTGCGCGGCTCTGCCGGAGTCCCGGTGCGGCGCACGGTGCGCGCGATGTGCGCGATCCCTTCTTCCTCGATCGCGGGCCGGGTCGGGGTCCGGCCGGAACCCCGTTTCTTTCCTGACCCTTTCGAAAGGAACCGGTTCATGGATGACACGACCAAGATCGCTCTCGCCACCGCAGTCGCGGGCGGCTATGTGCTCGGACGTACGAAGAAGGGACGCCTCGCCTTCGCGCTGGCGACCTATCTCGCCGGTCGCCGTACCGGACTCAACCCCCAGGCGCTGCTGAGCGAGGGCCTCGGCAAGCTCGGCGGGGTGCCGGGCGTGCAGGAACTCAACGAGCAGGTGCGCGGCGAACTGCTCAACGCGGGCCGCAAGGCGCTGACCTCCGCCGCCGACCGTCGCCTCGGCGACCTCGCCGAGTCCCTCCGTGAGCGCACCCAGCGCCTCGGCCAGAAGAAGGACGAGAAGCCGGAGGAGGCCGAGGAGTCGGAGGAGCCCGAAGAGGCGGAAGAGGACGAAGGGAACGAAGAGAACGGCGAGAACGGGGAGGAAGGCGGCGAGGAGTACGAGGAGGAGGCCGAGGAGCCCGAGGAGGAGGACTTCGAGGCCGAGGAGCCGGAGGAGTCCGAGGGCGACGAGGGGCCCGAGGAAGAGGAGGAGGACTTCGAGGAGGAAGAGGAGGAAGGAGCCGAAGAGGAGCCGGAGGAGGAAGAGGAGCCCGAGGAGCCCGAGGAGGAAGAAGAGCCGGAGGAGGAGCCCGAGAAGCCGCCGCGCCGTCGGCCCGCCGCGAAGAAGCAGCCCGCCAGGCAGGCCGCGCCCGCGAAGAAGCAGGCCGCGAAGAAGGCTCCCGCCAAGAAGGCCCCGGCGAAGAAGTCCGCCCCGCCGGCCAAGAAGCAGGCGGCGAAGAAGGCTCCCGCCAAGAAGTCGGCCCCGGCCAGGAAGCAGGCGGCGAAGAAGGCTCCCGCGAAGAAGGCCCCGGCCAAGAAGCAGGCCGCCAAGAAGACCACCGGGCGGCGGAGGTAGGCCATGGCAGACACCAAGACCGACACCGACAAGGGTGACGCCAAGGAGCAGGCCGGCTCCGGCCTCGACGCGCTGCGCGAGGAACTCGTCGACTACCTCGGCGCCCAGGCGGAACACCTGGTGGAGAAGACGGGGGAGAAGCTCTCCGGTCTCACCCAGCAGCTCCTCGACTCGGCCGACAACGGCGGTGGCTTCCTCACCGGCGTCGGCAGCCGCATCCTCAAGGGCGAGTCACCGCTGAAGGCCGTGGTCTCCCAGAAGGCCGGGGACGTCAAGGACAAGGTGGTCGAGGGAGTGAAGAGCTTGTTCGGCAAGAGCAAGGGGAGGTCCGACCGGCCCAAGATGACGAACATCATCGAGGTGCTGGACATCGGACAGCCGCTGCGCACCACCTACGACCAGTGGACGCAGTACGACAAGTTCAGCGGCTTCACCAAGGGCGTGCTGAGCGTCTCCCAGAGCGACGAGGTCACCAGCGACTGGAAGCTGAAGGTCGGCCCCTCCAAGCGCGGTTACAAGGCGCACGTGCAGGAGCAGATCCCGGACCAGCGGATCGTCTGGAACTCCGAGGGCCCCAAGGGGACCACCCACGGCGCTGTGACCTTCCACGAACTCGCCCCCACACTGACCCGCGTCGTCCTTGTCGTCGAGTACTTCCCGGCCGGCTTCTTCGAGAAGACCGGCAACATCTGGCGCGCCCAGGGCCGCCGTCTGCGGCTGGACTTCAAGCACTTCCAGCGCTACGTGAGCTTCCAGGACCCGGACGAGGTGGAGGGCTGGCGCGGCGAGATCCGCGACGGCGAGGTGGTCCGCTCCCACGAGGAGGCCGTGGAGGAGGAGCAGCGAGAGGCCGAAGAAGGCGAAGAAGGCGAAGAGGGCGAGGGTGACGAGGAGGAGTACGAGGACGAGTACGAAGACGAGGACGAGGACGAGGACGAGGAAGCCCCCGACGAAGAGGGCGACTACGAGGACGAAGAGGAAGAGGACGAGGAGGACGAGGAAGAGAGGTGAGTCCCGTACCGCTCACCGGGCGCGCCCGCCCCCGCCACGACGGCCGCGCCCGGCGAGCATGTTCAGCGCTTCTCCGACTCCCGGAAGAACGACCGGACATCACCCACCAGCAGCTCCGGCTGCTCCATCGCCGCGAAGTGCCCGCCCCGGTCGAACTCCGTCCAGCGCACGATGTTGTCGTGCCGCTCCGCGAGATGCCGCAGCGCGATGAAGTTCTCGCGCGGGAACGCGGCGAACGCGGTCGGCGTACGGGACGGCTCGGGCGACTTCCCCGCGTGCTCCGCGTGGGCACGCTCGTAGTAGATGCGCGCGGACGAACCCGCCGTACCCGTCAGCCAGTACAGCGTCACGCCGGTGAGCAGATGGTCGCGGCCGACGGCGTCCTCGGGGCGGTCCACCGAGTCGGTCCACTCCTTGAACTTCTCGGCGATCCACGCCAGTTGGCCCACGGGGGAGTCGGTGAGGGCGTAGGAGAGGGTCTGCGGGCGGGTGGACTGGATGTCGGCGTACCCCTGCTGCTCGCGGCGCCACTCCTTCATCCGCGCCCAGGAGGCGAGGGTGCGGGTGCGTTCGGGCGGGGTCAGCGCGGCGAGTTCCTCGCCGGTCGGCTCGGCGGTCGCACCGGCGCCCGGGATGAGGTTCAGGTGCACGCCGATGACGTTCTCGGGGCGGATGCGGCCCAGCTCGCGGGAGACGGCCGCGCCCCAGTCACCGCCCTGCGCGCCGTACCGCTCGTAGCCCAGGCGGTCCATCAGCTCCGCGAAGGCGGCCGCCGTCCTGCGGTACTCCCAGCCGGGCTCGCGGGTCGGGCCGGAGAAACCGAAGCCCGGGATGCTCGGCAGCACCAGATGGAAGGCGTCGGCCGGGTCGCCGCCGTGCGCACGGGGGTCGGTCAGCGGGCCCACGATCCGCTCGAACTCGGCGAAGGAGCCGGGCCAGCCGTGGGTGACGATCAGCGGGGTGGCGTCCGGCTCGGGGGAGCGGATGTGCGCGAAGTGGATGTCCGCGCCGTCGATCGTCGTCATGAACTGCGGCCACTCGTTCAGCCGGGCCTCCGCCGCCCGCCAGTCGTACGTGTGCCGCCAGTACTCCGCCAGCTCGCGCAGATAGTCGCGCGGCACGCCGTAGTCCCAGCCCACTCCCGGCAGTTCGTCCGGCCAGCGGGTGCGGTCGAGGCGCTGGCGCAGGTCGGCCAGCTCGCTCTCCGGGATGTCGATGCGGAACGGTCGGATGCCGGAGTCCGGTGCGGTGGTCATGTCGGCGCAGCCTAGGCGCCCCGATCGACTCGGGCTGGATCTTTTCCGGCGAGCCCGGCCTGATCGGCGGGACACCCCCTAGCGCATCAGCGCCACCGCCATGGCGAGCAGGCCGACCGCGACCAGGGCCACCACCAGCATGATCAGGGTGAGCGGGACCGGTCCCCAGGCCCTGCGCGGCTCGGCGTGGGAGATGCCGGCCGAGGTGCTGCCCTCGGCGGGCGGGGTTTCGGTGGGCGGCACCCGGGGCCGCTCGGGTTCGGGACTCGTCATGACGGCCACTCCTCTCCTGGGCCGGGTCGTGTCGTCGGCCGAGTACCCATGGGCCGAACGGCTCTCGCCGTGCGCCGCCCGTTGTTCCGGCCCGGCGGGCCGGGTACGTGGCCTGCATGGACGGCTTCGACGTGGACCAGGCGTTGCGGGACGCACTGGACCGGCTCACCCTGCTGGACCAGACCGCCGCCGTACTGGCGAGCACGCTCGACGCGGCGGAGGGGATCACCCGCGTGTGCCGGGTGCTCGTGCCCGCGCTGGCCGACTGGAGTGTGGGCGACCTGATGGACGAGGCGGGCCGGCTGGAGCGCGTCTGCGTCACCCGGCGCGAACCGGGCACCCCGATGGTCGGCATGACCGGTGTGCTGCCCGGCGTCGGGGACGACTCCGACGACCCGTGGTCGCGGGTGCTGCGCGGAGCGGGCGCGCTGCTGCTGTCCGCCGAGCGGTTCGAGCCGGACCCGGAGGCCCCCGACCCGCTCCGCGCGCTCAACAGCGAGCTGTTCAGGCGGCTGGGCGGCGGCTCGGGCATCGTCGCGCCGCTGCGGGCCCGGCGGCGGGTGCTCGGCGCTCTGACCCTGGTCCGCGAGCCCGGCCGGGCCCCGTTCGGGGAGGAGGACCTGGTGCTGGTGGAAGGGCTGGCGCACCGGGTGGCCCTCGCGGTGGACAACGCCCGGCTGCACGCCGAGGTGCAGACCATCGCCGAGCGCATGCAGCGCTCGCTGCTGCCCCGGCTGCCCGTCATCGACGGCCTGCGCATCGCCGCCCGCTACGTCCCCGCCGCCTCGTCCGCGCAGGTCGGCGGTGACTGGTACGACAGCTTCGTGCTGCCCCAGGGCGACATCGCGCTGATCATCGGCGACGTCACCGGCCACGACCTTCAGGCGGCGGTCGCCATGAGCCAGATCCGCAACATGCTGCGCGGCATCGCCTGCGACCGCCAGGAGCCGCCCGGCCGCATCCTGCGCCGGCTGGACCTGGCGATGGCCGTCCTCTACCCGCAGCAGACCGCCACCTGCGTCTACGCCCTGCTCAAGGGACCGCAGGACGGCCGATACCAACTGGACTGGGCGTCCGCCGGCCATCTGCCGCCGCTGCTGATCACCCCGGCCGGGGACACCACGTACCTGGACACCGGGCGCGGCCTGGTGCTCGGCGTCGACCCAGAGAGCCCCCGCGTCGGCGCCACGACCGTGCTGCCGCCCGCGAGCACCGTGCTGCTCTACACCGACGGCCTGGTCGAACGCCGGGGCGAGTCCCTCGACCACGGCCTCATCCGGCTGCGCCAGCACGCGGCGGCCCTGGTGGATCAGGAGCTGGACGTGATGTGCGAGGAGCTGCTCACCGGCCTCGCCCCGGAGGCCGAGGACGACGTGGCCCTGATCGCCCTGCGGCTGCCCGCCTCCGCCCGCTGACGCGGGCATGGGCGCGGGAGGCGGGCATGACGGGCGGGTCCGCGTGGCACCCGCCCTGTGTGCGCAGGCCTCCAGCAGTTGGTGGCGATCGCGGTGGGCACCATCGTCGCCACCGCCGTGGGGCTGCTCCTCCCGCACACCGAGGTCGCGATGGCGGTCGTCCTGCCCCTGGTGCTGCTGCTCGGCCAGTGGCACCGGCTCGGCAGCCAGGGCATCTACACCGCCAGCGGCGCCCTGTTCACCCTGACCGCCGGACCCGGCGTCGCCGTCTACGGCGCCCTGCTCACCCAGGCCCACCGCCTGGCCGACCAGATGGTGTCGTCCGCCGAGTGACCCGGTTACGGACCGCCGCCCCTCGGGTACCCGGCGGGACACGAGGGGTGAGCCGGGCCAGGGAGGGCGACGCATGACCGCCGAGGACCACAGGGTGCGCGCCGGGCGCCGTACCGTCGAGCTGCACCGGCCGGACAAGGTGCTCTTCCCGGCCGACGGCGACCACCCGGCGTACACCAAGGCGGACCTCGTGGCGTACTACCGCGAGGTGGCGCCCTTCATGCTGCCGGGGCTGCGCGGGCGGCCGCTGATGCTGGAGCGGTATCCCGACGGGATCGAGGGGCCCCGGTTCATGCAGAAGAACACCCCCGAGTACTACCCCGAGTGGATCACGCGGGCCGAGATGCGCAAGGAGGGCGGCACGGTCCGCCACACCGTGTGCGACAGCGTCGCCACCCTGGTCCTCCTCGCCGACCAGGCATGTGTGACCCCGCACCGCTGGCTGTCCCGCGTGGACCACCCCGACGAGCCCGACCTGCTGGTCTTCGACCTCGATCCGGCCGAGGGCGCCGACGACTTCGGACGGGTGCGCGAGGCGGCGCACTGGCTCGGCGAGGTGCTTCAGGAGCTGAAGCTGCCGTCGGTGCTGATGACCACCGGTTCGCGCGGTCTGCACGTCACCGTGCCGCTGCTGCCGCGGCAGGACTTCGACGCGGTGCGCGGCTTCGCCCGTGACGTGGCCGGACTGCTCGTCGCCCGGCACCCCGACCGGCTGACCACGGCCGCCCGGAAACGGGACCGGGGCGACCGCCTCTACCTCGACGTGCAGCGCAACGGCTACGCCCAGACCGCCGTGGCCCCCTACGGCGTGCGCGCCCGCCCCGGCGCCGGACATCGAGGGTGGCGCAGTGGACGGAGCCGCCGAAGGGCCCGTGGTGCAGCAGCTCGCACGGGATGGGCGTCCGCATCACACGAGTTCCTCCAGGCGGCGCCGGGCGCGGCGCAGTCCCGCCTTCTCTG
This sequence comes from Streptomyces recifensis, assembly GCF_002154615.1. Taxonomy (NCBI): domain Bacteria; kingdom Bacillati; phylum Actinomycetota; class Actinomycetes; order Kitasatosporales; family Streptomycetaceae; genus Streptomyces; species Streptomyces recifensis. The sequence goes on along the minus strand of NZ_MUNH01000073.1, from coordinate 3,099 downwards.
AACCGGGGACCTCAAGCGCTCAGGTTTGCCGGGCGTGCACCGGGGTGTTGGCCACCTCGTCCGGGCACTTCCGGTGGGCCAGCCGCCCCGGCCGGTCACGGCGCCAGTCGAACGCCGCGAGCGCAAGGGAGGCGGCCATGCCGACCAGCGCGGTGACCAGGGCCGTGACGAGCGCGGTGCGGTAGTCGCCGTGGGTGCCGTCGAGCACCACGTAGAACAGGCCGGGCAGCGCGGCCGTACCCACCGCGGCGCCGAGCCGTTGCCCGGTCTGCAGCGCGCCCCCGGCCGCGCCCGCCATCCGCACCGGGACGTCGCGCAGGGTCATGGTGATGTTGGGGGACACCACGAAGCCGGAGCCGATACCGCCGAGGAACAGCACCGGTGCGGCCACCCAGGGCGCGATGCCCAGTGGCGCCAGGCGCAGCAGCAGCGCGGTGCCGCCCAGGCCCAGGATCACCCCGACCAGGCCGCCCACCGTCAGCACCCGGCCGAAGCGCTCCACCAGCCGTCCGGCGAGCACGGCCGCGCTCGCCGAACCGAGCGCGAAAGCCGTCACGGCGAGTCCCGACTTGAGCGGGGAGTAGCCGAGCCCGTGCTGGTAGAACAGCGCGAACACCAGCCACACCCCGCTGAAGCCGACGAAGTACAGCGTGCCCACCCCCGCGCCGACCGCGTAGCCGCGTACCGTGCTGAACAGCCGTGGATCGAGCAGTGGCTGCTTCTCACGGGCGACCAGGCGCCGCTGCCACAGCACGAAGGCGGCCAGCAGCACCATCGCGACCGGGAACAGCCACCACAGCCGCGCGAGGCCGCCCGACTCCGCCTGGACCAGCGGATACATCAGCGCCAGCACCCCGGCGCCGAGCAGCACGATGCCCGGCACGTCGACGCTCCCGCGTCCCTTGCGGTCGATGCGGGGCAGCAGCCGGCGGCCCAGCAGGACCGCGAGCAGTCCGATGGGCACGTTGACGTAGAAGATCCACCGCCAGCCCTGCTCGCCGGAGGCGAGGGCGAGGATGACGCCGCCGGTGATCGGGCCGACGGCGGAGGATATGCCCACGGTCGCGCCGAAGAAGCCGAAGGCCCGCCCGCGCTCCTCGCCCCGGAACATCTGCTGGATCAGCGCCGAGTTCTGCGGCGCCATGAACCCCGCCGCCAGCCCCTGGCAGAGCCGCGCCACCACCAGCAGCGTGATGTCCGGCGCCGCGCCGCACGCCGCGCTGAAGATCACGAACCCGCTGAGCGCCAGCAGGAAGATACGGCGCCGGTCCAGCGCGTCGCCCAGCCGCCCGGCGGTGACCAGCGCGAGCGCGAAGGTCAGGGCGTACCCGGACACCACCCACTGCACCTCGGCCGGGCCGGCGTGCAGATCCCGCTGGATGGTGGGGAGCGCGACCGCGACGATCGTGACGTCCAGCAGGCTCATGAAACCGGCGACCAGGGTCACCCACAGGGCCCGCCACCGGCGGGGATCCGGCTCGTACCCGTCCTCGGGCGCGGACGGCCGCCCGCCGCCCGCCGTCGACGCCGACGCAGTCACGAGGGCTCCTCTCACCGGGGACGAACACCGGGCATCCGGGTTCCCCCAAGGCTCACCGGCACGCACCGGCACTCGTACGGCCCCTTTTCGATCACCCTCGGTAGCAGTGCGGCCGCGCAGTGAAGAGGATCGTTTGAGCGCGCGCTGACTGCGCAGGTGTTCTGTTTGAAAACGTGTACGGCGAAAGGAACACCCATGGCGGCTCTGGACAACGAAGATCCGGTGAACCCCGGCGCGGTCAGACGCCACCGAGTGCTGTTCCGTGCGATCGAGCGGCGGCGCAACCCCAAGCTGCGCCGCAGCGACATCACCGTGACGGACCAGGCCGCCGTGAAGCGCGCCACCAAGGCGGCCGCGCTCGGCAACGCCATGGAGTGGTACGACTTCGGCATCTACAGCTACCTCGCCGCCACCCTCGGCAAGGTGTTCTTCCCCTCGGGGAACGACACGGTGCAGTTGCTCAGCTCCTTCGCCACCTTCGCCGTCGCCTTCCTGGTGCGCCCGGTCGGCGGCATGGTCTTCGGCCCGCTCGGCGACAGGATCGGCCGTAAGCGCGTCCTGTCCATGACCATGATCATGATGGCGGTGGGCACCTTCGCCATCGGTCTGATCCCCTCGCACGCCGCCATCGGCCTGTGGGCCCCGGCCCTGCTGATCCTCTTCCGGCTCGTCCAGGGCTTCTCCACCGGCGGCGAGTACGGCGGTGCCTCCACCTTCATCGCGGAGTACGCCCCGGACAAGCGGCGCGGGTTCTTCGGCAGCTTCCTGGAGTTCGGCACGCTGGCCGGATACGTGGGTGCCTCCGGCCTGGTCGTCGTCCTGAGCACCGTGTTCAGCGAGGACCAGATGCTGCACTGGGGCTGGCGCATCCCGTTCCTGGTCGCCGCGCCGCTCGGCTTCATCGGCCTCTACCTGCGGCTCAAGCTCGACGAGACCCCCGCCTTCCAGAAGCTGGAGGGCGGCAACGTCCGGGCGACCGAGGCCGCCGACGCCGTGGAGACCTCGGCCACCGCCGACCTCGGCAAGATCTTCACCCGGTACTGGCGGCCGCTGGTGCTGTGCCTCGCGCTCGTCGCGGCGTACAACATCACCGACTACATGCTGCTGTCCTACATGCCGACCTATCTGTCGGACGAGCTGGGCTACCCCACCAACCACGGGCTGCTGATCCTGCTGCTGGTGATGGTGCTCCAGATGTGCGTCATCAGCCAGGTCGGCCGGCTCTCCGACCGCTTCGGGCGCAAGCCGCTGCTCATGACCGGGATGCTCGGCTTCGTCCTCCTGTCCGTGCCGGCCTTCCTGCTCATCCGGCAGGGCAGCGTCGTCCTCATCGCGCTGGGCCTGCTCATGCTGGGGCTCTCCCTGGTGGCGATGCTCGGCACGATGTCGGCGGCGCTCCCGGCGATCTTCCCGACCCAGGTGCGCTACGGCTCCCTGTCGGTGGCCTACAACCTCGCCACCTCCGTGTTCGGCGGCACGACCCCGCTGGTGATCACCTACCTGATCAGCGTCTTCCACACCAACCTCATGCCGGCCTACTACGCCACCGCGGCCGCGGT
>NZ_MUNH01000733.1:0-5420 GCF_002154615.1 Streptomyces recifensis | reverse complement strand
CGGCCGGGGCCCCGGCCGTGGCGCGCCAGGAGGACGAGCACCGCGAGGTCGGTGAGGCAGCACAGGACGAAGAAGGCGTCCGTGTAGTCCAGGAACGGCAGCAGGCCGGGGGAGAGGACCGCGAGCGCCGCCGCGGGCGGGTACTGCCAGGTCACGTCGTCCAGCGGAAACGTTCCTTGACGCAGGACCTCGTACCAGCCGCGGTAGATCACCGACACGTCCGAGGTGACGTCCGGGCCCGCGACGGTGATCACCTTGAACACGGTCAGCAGCAGGACGGCACGGCTCGCCCCCCACACCGCCGCGAGCCACGCCAGGGACCGCCCGGCGCCCTTCGTGTCCACGTGATCCCCTGCCGTTCGGTCGTGTGTCGTGCGCGTCGGAAGACTCATGATGTCCTTTACGGCCGTGCCCCTGCCACAGACTCCGCCGGGCCGGGCCCCGGGCGGCCCACCCGGTAGGGTCGGCGGCGATGCACAAGACCCTGATCGTGACCAACGACTTTCCGCCCCGCCCCGGCGGCATCCAGGCGTTCCTGCACAACATGGCGCTGCGCCTGGACCCGGACCGGATCGTCGTCTACGCCTCCACCTGGAAGCGCGGCCGGGAGGGCGCCGAGGCGACCGCCGCCTTCGACGCCGAGCAGCCCTTCACCGTCGTACGCGACCGTACGACCATGCTGCTGCCGACACCGGGCGCGACCCGGCGGGCGGTGGGACTGCTGCGGGAGCACGGCTGCACCTCGGTGTGGTTCGGGGCGGCGGCGCCGCTCGGGATGATGGCACCGGCACTGCGCCAGGCCGGCGCCGAGCGGCTGGTGGCCACCACCCACGGCCACGAGGCCGGCTGGGCCCAGTTGCCCGGCGCCCGCGGGCTGCTGCGCCGGATCGGCGAGTCCACGGACACCCTCACCTACCTCGGCGAGTACACCCGGTCCCGGATCGCGGCCGCGCTCACCCCTCAGGCGGCCGGGCGCATGGTCCAGCTGCCGCCCGGCGTGGACGAGAAGACCTTCCACCCCGGCTCCGGCGGGGACGAGGTGCGTGCCCGGCTCGGGCTCACCGACCGGCCGGTGGTGGTGTGCGTCTCGCGGCTGGTGCCGAGGAAGGGCCAGGACACGCTGATCCGGGCCATGCCCCGGATCCTCGCCGCCCAGCCGGAGGCCGTACTGCTGATCGTGGGCGGCGGCCCCTACGAGGCCGACCTGCGCCGCCTGGCCGCCGAGACCGGCGTCGCGGACTCCGTACGGTTCACCGGCGCGGTGCCCTGGGCCGAGCTGCCCGCGCACTTCGGCGCCGGGGACGTGTTCGCCATGCCGTGCCGCACCCGGCGCGGCGGCCTGGACGTGGAGGGGCTCGGCATCGTCTACCTGGAGGCGTCCGCGACCGGGCTGCCCGTGGTCGCCGGTGACTCCGGCGGAGCGCCGGACGCCGTGCTCGACGGCGAGACCGGCTGGGTGGTCCGGGGCGGCGAACCCGCCGAGGCCGCCGAGCGGATCACCGCCCTCCTCGCCGACGAGGGCCTGCGCCGCCGGATGGGCGAGCGCGGGAGGAACTGGGTCGAGGAGAAGTGGCGCTGGGACCTGCTGGCCGAACGGCTGAAGGTGCTGCTCTGACGCGGCGGCGCCGGGGAACCCCCGGCGCCGCTCGGTTCTTTGCCGGTTCGTCAGGAGGCGGTCTGCTTGGCGTAGAGGGCCTCGATGTCGGCCGCGTAGTCCTTGGCCACCACGTTCCGCTTCAGCTTCAGCGAGGGCGTCAGGTGCCCCGACTCCTCGGTGAACTGGATCGGCAGGATACGGAACTTGCGCACCGACTCCGCCTTGGACACCGCCGCGTTGCCGTCGTCCACGGCCGCCTGGATCGCCGCGTTCAGCTCCGGGTCGTCGCGCAGCGAGTCCGCCGTCGAGCCGGCGGGCTTGCCGTGCTCGGCGGCCCAGCGGCCCAGGAACTCCTCGTCGACGGTGACCAGCGCGCCCACGAACGGGCGCCCGTCGCCCACCACCATGCACTCCGCGACCAGCGCGTGCGCCCGGATGCGGTCCTCGATCACGGCCGGGGCGACGTTCTTGCCGCCCGCCGTGACGATGATCTCCTTCTTGCGGCCGGTGATGCGGAGGTAGCCGTCCTCGTCCAGGGTGCCGATGTCCCCGGTGTGGAACCAGCCGTCGGCCAGTGCCTCGGCGGTCGCGTCCGGGTTGTTCCAGTACTCCTTGAACAGGTGCTCGCCGTGCAGCAGCACCTCCCCGTCGTCCGCTATCCGCACGACCGAGCCGGGCAGCGGCTGGCCGACCGTGCCGATCTTCTGCCGGTCCCACGGGTTGAACGCCGTCGCGGCGCAGGACTCGGTCAGGCCGTAGCCCTCCAGCACCGAGAAGCCGATGCCCCGGAAGAAGTGGCCGAGCCGCTCGCCCAGCGGGGCACCGCCCGAGATCGCGTACTCGCCCCGGCCGCCGAGCACCGCCCGCAGCTTGCCGTAGACCAGCTTGTCGAAGACCCTGTGCTTGAGCCTCAGCTTCAGCGACGGGCCCGCCGGGGTGTCCAGCGCGCGGCTGTAGGCGATGGCCACATCGGCGGCCTTGTCGAAGATCGCGCCCTTGCCGTCGGCCTGCGCCTTGGCCCGCGCGCTGTTGTAGACCTTCTCGAAGACGCGCGGGACGCCCAGGATCAGGGTCGGCCGGAACGCGGACAGCTCGTCGGTGAGGTTCTTGATGTCCGGGACGCAGCCCAGCTTGATCGGCGCCATCATCGGCGCCACCTGCACCAGCCGCCCGAAGACGTGCGCCAGCGGCAGGAACAGCAGCACCGAGCACTCGCCGGTACGGAACAGCGGGCGCAGCCGCTCCACGATGTTGCCGCACTCGGCGAAGAAGCTGCGGTGGGTCAGCACACAGCCCTTGGGGCGGCCGGTGGTGCCGCTGGTGTAGACGATGGTCGCCGGGTCGTCCGCCTTGGCGAGCGAGCCGCGCTCGGCGACCGTCGCGTCGGAGACGTCCTGCCCGAGCCGCGTCAGCTCCTCCAGGCCGCCGGCCTCGATCTGCCACACGTGCTTCAGGGCCGGCAGCGACTCGCGCACCGAGTCCACGGCGGCCGCGTGGCCGTCCAGCTCCACGAAGGCGGCCGTCGCGCCCGAGTCGGAGAGGATCCAGCGCACCTGCTCCGGCGAACTGGTCTCGTACACCGGCACGGTGACCGCGCCCGCGCTCCAGATGGCGAAGTCCAGCAGGGTCCACTCGTAGCGGGTGCGGGACATCAGGCCGACCCGGTCGCCCGGCTGCACACCGGCGGCGATCAGGCCCTTGGCGGCGGCGTGCACCTCGGTGAGGAACTGCCGGGCCGTCACGTCCTGCCAGGCACCGCCCACCTTGCGGGCGATGACGGCGACGTCCGGGTGCTGAGCGGCGTTTCTGCGGACGATGTCCGTCAGGTTGCCGTCGGCGGGGACCTCGTACAAAGCCGGAAGGCTGAACTCGCGCAAAACTGCTGCTCCTCGGGGCGGGTGCTCGGGGAGTCCCGCCTGCCGGGGTGATCTCCGGAGCACGACCGGACTGCCCGGACGTTACCCGCCGGTATGACCTCTGGGACAGGGGGTCCGTGCCAGATGTTCGCTGCGTCACACGGGAAGACCCGCTTGGGCGCACAGTAGTCCACCTCTTGACCAACGGGCGAGTAACCGCAGGCCAGACGGGCCACTGTTCACGTAGACCGCACACCTCTACCCTTGATCGCCATGGCTTCCACACCCGCCCGCGGCCCCCGGACCCGCGTCCACGTGATCAGCGACGTGCACGGGAACGCCCGTGATCTCGCGCGGGCCGGGGAGGGCGCCGACGCGCTGATCTGCCTCGGCGACCTCGTCCTCTTCCTGGACTACGCCGACCACTCGCGCGGCATCTTCCCCGACCTGTTCGGCGCGGAGAACGCCGACCGGATCGTCGAGCTGCGCACCGCCCGCCGCTTCGAGGAGGCCCGCGCCTTCGGCCGGAAGCTCTGGTCGGGGATCGGCACCGACCGGGACGCGGTGATCGAGCAGGCGGTACGCCGCCAGTACGCCGAGATGTTCGCCGCCTTCCCCACCCCGACCTACGCCACCTACGGCAACGTCGACATGCCGCCCCTGTGGCGGGAGTACGCCGGACCGGGCACCACCGTGCTGGACGGGGAGCGGGTGGAGATCGGCGGCCTTGTCTTCGGCTTCGTCGGCGGCGGCCTGCGCACCCCGATGCGCACCCCGTACGAGATCGACGACGAGGAGTACGCGGCGAAGATCGAGGCCGTCGGCGAGGTCGACGTGCTCTGCACCCACATCCCGCCCGAGGTGCCCGAACTCGTCTACGACACCGTCGCCCGCCGCTTCGAGCGCGGCAGCCGCGCCCTGCTGGCCGCCATCAGGCGCACCAGGCCGCGCTACTCCCTGTTCGGCCATGTCCACCAGCCGCTCGTCCGCCGGATGCGGATCGGCGCGACCGAGTGCGTGAACGTGGGCCACTTCGCCGGCACCGGCAAGCCGTGGGTGCTGGAGTGGTGACGGCGGGCGGGGGGCGGCGCGGTAGCCTTCACGCTGCACACACGTGCGCACCCCGCGCGTGAGAGAACGTCCGGCCGCATCTGGAGGAGCCACGGCGATGGCGGAACACACCAGTTCGAGCATCACGATCGAGGCGGCCCCGGCCGATGTCATGGCGGTGATCGCCGACTTCTCCCGCTACCCGGACTGGACCGGCGAGGTGAAGGAGGCCGAGGTCCTGGAGACCGACGGCCGCGGCCGCGCCGAGGAGGTCCGCCTCGTCATGGACGCGGGCGCCATCAAGGACGACCAGACCCTCGCCTACACCTGGACCGGCGAGCACGAGGTCTCCTGGACGCTGGTGAAGTCCCAGATGCTCCGCTCCCTGGACGGCAGCTACCTGCTCAAGCCCGCGGGCGCCGGGTCCACCGAGGTCACCTACCGCCTCACGGTCGACGTCAAGATCCCCATGCTCGGCATGATCAAGCGCAAGGCCGAGAAGGTCATCATCGACCGCGCGCTGGCCGGCCTGAAGAAGCGCGTCGAGACGGGTTCCTGACACCGGGCCCCGGCCGCCGGGGACCCGCACGCCGCTGAGGCTCCGTTACCGTTCAGCCTCATGCGTACCCTCCTGATCACCGGGCCGGGCGGCAGCGGCCGCACCAGCGTCGCCGCCGCCACCGGGCTCGCCGCGGCCCGCACCGGCGCCCGTGTGCTCGTGCTCGGCGCCGACCGGACCGACACGCTCGGCGCGGCCCTCGGCACGGTGACGGGACCCACGCCCACCGAGGCCGCCGAGAACCTCACCGTGTGGCGTCCCGACGCCGGTGCCCGCTTCCGCGAGGACCTCACCGCCTTCCAGAGCCGGGCCGGAACCGTCCTCGACCTGCTCGGCGCCTCCCGGCTGGACGCCGAGG
>NZ_MUNH01000732.1:0-1806 GCF_002154615.1 Streptomyces recifensis | reverse complement strand
CACCGGGGGCGGATGTGGCCGATGTTGTGGGGAACGTACGATCGATGACCGTGCAAGGTTCGGAGAACTCTTCCCGTCGCGGCCGTCGCTCCTCCACCATGGGCGGCATGCCGCTTAACGACATGCCGTGGTGGCGCTGGCGCAGCAACGTGCGCTCCGCGCTGCACATGCTCTCCGACCCGGCCTTCCAGCGCGACGTCTGGCTCGCGGGCGTGGAGGGGTACGGGGACGTCACCGACGCGGTCTACCGGCTGGTGGAGGACACCTGGCTGGACAACTGGTCGGCCGAGAAATACGTCGGCACCATCTTCCGGGACTCGCAGGAGGCGGCGCTGGTGGACACCGCCGTGCTGCGGGTGCTGCGGATCATGCACCAGGTCGGCCCGGACGCCCCGGTCGCCGTCTACCTGGAGCATCCCCAGTGGCCGGAGGCGGTGCGGGCCGCCCAGGACGCCCATCTGCGGCTCGCCGCCAGCGACGGCGACGACCCGGCGGCGGTCCCGCGCAGCCTGGAGGCGCTGCGCATCCTGACCACGGCCGTCTGAGGGCCCGCCCGGCGTCCGGCTGACGGACACGGGCCCCGGCCGGGCCGTCCGGCGTGAGATCGTGTAGTGCATGAACGAGCAGCCCAGCCGAGCCGCCGCCACGGCCGACGCCCTGGCGGACCAGTACGTCCTCACCCTCTCCTGCCCGGACAAAAAGGGCATCGTGCACGCCGTGTCGAGCTACCTCTTCATGACCGGCTGCAACATCGAGGACAGCCAGCAGTTCGGCGACCACGACACGGGCCTGTTCTTCATGCGCGTCCACTTCTCGGCGGAGGCCCACGTCACGCTGGAGAAGCTGCGGGCGAGCTTCGCCGCGATCGGTGACTCCTTCCACATGGACTGGCAGATCAGCCGGGGCGACCAGAAGATGCGGATCGTGCTGATGGTCAGCAAGTTCGGGCACTGCCTGAACGACCTGCTGTTCCGGGCCGGCACCGGGGCGCTGCCGGTGGAGATCGCGGCCGTGGTGTCCAACCACACGGACTTCCAGGAGCTCGTGGGGTCGTACAACATCCCCTTCCACCACATCCCGGTGACGCGGGACACCAAGGCGCAGGCGGAGGCGCGGCTGCTGGAGCTGGTGCGGGAGGAGGGGGTCGAGCTGGTGGTTCTCGCGCGGTACATGCAGGTGCTGTCGGACGATCTCTGCAAGGCGCTCAGCGGGCGGATCATCAACATCCACCACTCGTTCCTGCCGAGCTTCAAGGGGGCGAAGCCGTATCACCAGGCTCATGAGCGGGGGGTGAAGCTGATCGGTGCCACCGCGCACTACGTGACCGCGGATCTTGACGAGGGGCCGATCATCGAGCAGGAGGTCGAGCGGGTGGGGCATGAGCTGCGGCCCGATCAGCTGGTGGCCATCGGGCGGGACGTGGAGTGTCAGGCGTTGGCCCGGGCGGTGAAGTGGCATGCGGAGCGGCGCATTCTTCTCAACGGGCGCCGGACGGTCGTCTTCGCCTAGGTGATGTGGCGGGTGCGGGTGCGTCGTGGCTTGTCGCGCGGTTCCCCGCGCCCCTGAGGTGGGCACGGTTCACCGGCGTCTCCGAGTGCCCTACATGCGGCTCAGGGACGCCGTTGCCGTGAGTACGTCTCTGATCGCCTTCCTGTCGCCCCTCTGGCCCGCCGTCGTTTCCTCCGGGGTCAGGTGGCCTGCCGCCAGGCGGCAGAACTCGACTCCGTCCAGGGCCACGTGCGCCACCTCGTGTTCGGGGGTGGGGTCGGCGGGGGAGTCCAGGGGGATCAGCCACTGGCCGCCTGC
>NZ_MUNH01000731.1:0-3244 GCF_002154615.1 Streptomyces recifensis | reverse complement strand
TCGCCCGCACCGGCCTGGTCCCCGGCGCCTGCCTGGTCGCCCGCGCCCGCCTGGTCGCCGCCGGCACCGGCACCCGCGCCCGCGCCGCCGTCGCCGAGGGTGGCGCCCGTGGCCGCGAGGGCGGCGGTGACCGGCTGGAAGAAGGTCTCGCCGCCGCTGGTGCAGTCGCCACTGCCGCCGGAGGTCAGGCCGATCGCCGCACCCTCCTGGGTGAACAGCGAGCCGCCGCTGTCGCCGGGCTCGGCGCACACGTCGGTCTGGATGAGACCGGTGACGGTGTCGACGCCGTTCGGGTCGGTCTCGCTCTGGAAGTTGACCGTGGCGTCGAGGCCGGTGACCTGGCCGTCGTGCAGCCCGGTGGTGGAGCCCATCCGGAACACGGTCGAGCCGACGGTGGCCTCGGCGGCCTGGGTGATCGCCACGACCTGGCCGTTGCCCGCGTTGACCTCGCTGGGCGCCTGGGTCGCCGGGTCGTCGTACTTGACGAGGGAGAAGTCGCCCTCGCCGGGGAAGGTGGCCTGGTCGACGGTGGCGATGGGCTGCCCGGTCTGCGAGTCGGACCACTCCTTGGCCGCGACCCCGCAGTGACCGGCGGTCAGGAAGGCGGGGCTGCCGTCGGAGGCGGTGACGTTGAAGCCGAGGGAGCAGCGGACGCCGCCGCCCTGCACCTGGGAGAAGATCGCGTCGCCGCCGGAGACGAAGGTCCTGAAGGTGCCGCCGGTCTTCTTCAGCGTGGCCGTGCCGGACCCGAGACCCTGGACGGTGGACTCCAGCCGGTCCCATTTGGCGCCCTTCACCGTGGAGTCGGCGCTGACGACCACCTTGTTGGTGCGCGGGTCGACGGCCCAGGCGGTACCGGGGATGGCCGCCTTGGCCCGCAGAGTCTTCGCGGCGGACTGGAGGTCGGCGGTGCTGTTCTCCACCTGCCGCACGACGGCGCCCGCACTCTTCGCACGTGCGACGGCGGCCCCGTCACCGACGGCGTTGACGACGAGCTGCTGCTTGGCGCTGTCGTAGTAGGAGCCGGCGAACTGGCCGCCCAGGGACTGCCTCAACTGGGCGGCGAGCATGGTCGCGTCGGTGGCCTTGAGGGTCCTCGCGGTGCCCGTCGCGGCCGTGTCCTTGTCCTGGGACGCGTTGGCGTTGGGCAGCAGCAGGGCCGCCGCTCCGAGCGCCGCGACACCGCCGACCGCTATCGCGGCCTTCCTCTTGGGCATGCGCTTGTGACTCAACTTCTCGACCTCCTGGGTGCGGGGGTCTGCCGCTGTCGGGCAGTTCGTAGGGGGGTGCCGGCTGGCTACAGGTACGGGCGGTCCGCCCGGCGCGTTCAATCCCGATTGCCAACTGCGTTGTACGGGTGGGTAATCGGCCACGCCCGCGCCTCTTCTGACACACCGGCACCTCGGTCACCCCTTGTCACGGCGAGGTAGCCCTGCGTCCAACACCATCGGCGGAATCCCCGCTTCAGGGAATCTGCACATCCCGCACCCAGGCAGAGCACGGACCGCGAGGTTTGCGCACCGGTGCGGGTGTCCCGGACACGCCTTTGGAGAGGTGTGCCGGATTCGTGTTACCGGCGGTAGTGGAGACGGTGCGGCGACGGCGCGGGGATTGTGAAGGAGAACCGCCCACGGCGTGCGCACCCCTGCACGAATGAACCCCACCCTGCACCGAACTCGCTGGTGAGAGCCCTGAGCAAGTGGAATCGGGCACGGCGTGCGTGCTTTGATCCATCGCATCGCAGGAACCGCCCCAGGGCTGCCGGAGACGGCGGCCGGAAGGTCTGGAACTCCTCGCGGTCGCGGCCGTCATCTGTCCCCAGAGGGGGCCGCTCCCCCCTTGTGAAGACCCATAGGAAGGGAAGTTCCATTATGAACTCCACCCCCCGTGTCGAGACCGTCGAGATCTCGGACGCCGAGCTGGACAACGTTTCCGGCGGCCTGTCCGTGAACGCCCTCTCCACCGTGACCGGCGCCGTCAACGGCATCGCCCCGGTTTCCGGCCTGGTGGACACGGTCGTCGGCACCGTCGAGGGTGTCACCGGCCTCAACACCGCCCCGGTCACCGGCCTGGTCGCCGGTCTCTGACCGCACCTCGGTGTCACCGAGAGTCCCGGACCCCCTCGCGGGTCCGGGACTCTCGGGCGTCCCGAAACTTTTCCGTGCCGTCGTCTCTCCTCGGGTGAGGGAAGTTCCGTGCAGTTCCGCCAACAGGCCCTCGCCAAGCTCCAGTCGCCGGAGGATCTCGACCTCCCGGTGCGGCTGGCACGCCCGCAGGGGTGGCTCGTACTGGGCATCACCGTCGTCGTGATGGCGGCCGCCTCGGTGTGGGCGGTGACCGGATCGGTTGCCTCCACCGTGAGCGCCCCGGCCATCCTCACGCACGGGCAGGGCAGTTACGTCCTCCAGAGCCCCGTGGCCGGTCAGGTCACCGGTGTGCTCGCCAAGCAGGGGCAACGGCTGCCCGCCAACGCGCCCGTGCTCAAGGTCCGTACCGCGCAGGGCGACGCGGTGATCCGTACCGTCGCCGCGGGCCGGATCACGGCGCTGGCCGCGACCATCGGGCAGATCGTGCAGACCGGCGCCGACGTGGCCGCCGTGGAGAAGGTCGCGCACGACTCCGACCCCCTGTACGCGACGGTGTACGTCCCCGCCGAGAACGCGGCCTCGATCCCCGCGCACGCCACCGTGGACCTGACCGTGTCCTCCGTACCGGCCGAGCGCTACGGCGTGCTGCGCGGCACGGTGAAGTCGGTGGACCGCACGGCGCAGAGCGCGCAGTCGATCGGCGCGTTCCTCGGCGACAGCCAGCTCGGCCGGCAGTTCACAGCCAAGGGCCGCCCGGTCGCCGTGCTCGTCACGCTCGACAAGTCGGCCTCCACGAAGAGCGGTTACCGCTGGTCGTCGGCGGGAGGGCCGCCGTTCGGGCTCGATTCCATGACCCTGGCCTCCGGTGCGGTCCATCTGAGCGACCAGCGCCCGATCGATTGGCTGCTTCCGTGACCGCCCCGACCGACACCGCGCAGGAGAACCGCGGCCCCAGACGGGCCGCCCCGGCCCGCCGCCCGGTACCCAAACCCCGTGGCGGCACGGTGCGTACACCCACCGTGCTCCAGATGGAGGCCGTGGAGTGCGGCGCCGCCTCCCTCGCCATGGTGCTCGGCCACTACGGGCGCCATGTCCCGCTGGAGGAACTCCGCATCGCCTGCGGTGTCTCCCGCGACGGCTCGCGCGCGAGCAACCTG
>NZ_MUNH01000730.1:0-2695 GCF_002154615.1 Streptomyces recifensis | reverse complement strand
CCCCCTTGCCGATGCGCACGCCTCTCGCCGTGAACTCCGGCTCCGCCATCCCGCACCGCCCCCTCGCGCGTACCGGTCCACCGGCCCCCGCACGGCGGCCGGTCCACGCGGTGCAGTCTGCCCCGGCGCGGACAGGAGCACCAGTGCGCGCGAACGGGGCGCACGTGGCGCTGGAGCACTCGCGCCAATGCGCCCCCGCGCCCCCTCGTACGGGTGTGCCCCAGGCTGCCTTTGGGTGGCTCAAAGATGCGTTGATGCAGGTGAGAAGCGGTGCGACTGATGCCTATGATCGGGCTGCCGACCGCGCCGGGCGTCGTCGGCGCCCAGCGTAAGGAGCCCCGCCGTGAGCACCACCCCACCGGCCCGGACCGGCGCCACCCTCGATGTCGACCGCAGTGACGCGGCCTACCGGGACTGGCTGAAAGAGGCCGTCCGCAAAGTCCAGGCGGACGCGAACCGGTCAGCGGACACCCATCTGTTGCGCTTCCCGCTCCCCGAGGAATGGGGCATCGACCTCTACCTCAAGGACGAGTCGACCCACCCGACCGGCAGCCTCAAGCACCGCCTCGCCCGCTCCCTCTTCCTCTACGGCCTGTGCAACGGCTGGATTCGCCCCGGCCGCCCGGTGATCGAGGCGTCCAGTGGCTCGACCGCCGTCTCCGAGGCGTACTTCGCGTCCCTGATCGGAGTGCCCTTCATCGCCGTCATGCCGCGCACCACCAGTGCCGAGAAGTGCCGGCTCATCGAGTTCCACGGCGGCCGCTGCCACTTCGTGGACGACCCGCGCACCATGTACGCCGAGTCGGCGCGGCTCGCGGCCGAGACCGGCGGCCACTTCATGGACCAGTTCACCTATGCCGAGCGCGCCACCGACTGGCGCGGCAACAACAACATCGCCGAGTCGATCTTCCGGCAGCTCGCGCTGGAGCGGTACCCGGTGCCCACGTGGATCGTCGCCACGGCCGGCACCGGCGGCACCTCGGCGACCCTCGCCCGCTATGTGCACTACCTCCAGCACGACACCCGGGTCTGTGTGGCCGACCCCGAGAACTCCTGCTTCTTCGAGGGCTGGACCACCGGCGACCCGGACGTCACCTGCGACTGCGGCTCCCGCATCGAGGGGATCGGGCGGCCGCGCATGGAGCCCAGCTTCGTGCCCGGCGCGATCGACCGCATGATGAAGGTCCCGGACGCCGCGAGCGTGGCCGCCGTGCGCGCGCTGGAGCGGGCGCTGGGGCGCAAGGCGGGCGGGTCCACCGGGACCGGGCTGTGGAGCGCGCTGAAGATCGTCTCCGAGATGGTGGCCGAGGGCCGGAACGGCAGTGTGGTCACGCTGCTGTGCGACCCCGGCGACCGCTACCTCGACAAGTACTACTCGGACAGCTGGCTGGAGGAGCAGAACCTCGACATCGGTCCGTACACGGCCGCGATCGAGTCGCTGCTGGCCACGGGGGTGTGGCCGGACTGAGGCCGGGGCGTCCCCGGCGCGCCGTCAGTCCTCCTCGAGGCCCTCGGGCTCCTCGTCTTCCTCCGGTTCGCCCGCCACCACCAGGCGCCGCAGCCGCTCGGAGATCTCGGCACGGGCCTCGGCGGGCAGCCCGCCGTCCGTGACGAGCGTGTCCACCTCGTCCAGCGCGGCGAACGAACTCAGGCCCACCGTGCCCCACTTGGTGTGGTCGGCGACCACCACGACCCGGCGCGCCGAGCGCACCAACTGCCGGTTGGTCTCGGCCTCGGCGAGGTTCGGCGTGGACAACCCGGCCTCCGCCGATATGCCGTGCACACCGAGGAACAGCAGATCGAAGTGGAGCGCGGCGATGGCCCGGTCCGCGACCGGACCCACCAGCGAGTCGGACGGGGTGCGCACCCCGCCGGTCAGCACCACCGTGGCCGCGCCCGGCCGTCGGCCCGAGGTGCGCTGCGCGGTGTGGAAGACGTCCGCGACCCGCACCGAGTTCGTCACCACGGTCAGGTCGGGCACCTCCAGGAGCTGCCGGGCCAGCGTGTACGTGGTCGTCCCGCCGGACAGCGCGATCGCCGAACCCGGAGCCACCAGGCGCGCGGCCGCCCGCGCGATCTCCTCCTTGGCGGTCGGCTCCAGTCCTGACTTGGCCTCGAACCCCGGCTCGTGCGTGCTCGCCTCGACCACCGGGACCGCGCCGCCGTGCACCTTCTCCAGCACACCCTGCCGGGCCAGCGCGTCCAGGTCACGGCGCACGGTCATGTCCGACACGCCCAGTTGGCGGGTCAGCTCATTGACCCGGACACCGCCGCGCCGCCGGACCTCGTCCACGATCAGAGCGCGCCGCTGCTCCGCGAGGAGGTTCTGATTCTCGCTCACGTACGCTCCGGTCCTTTCGCCACACCTGTCCGAGCCGCCTGGCGCACCCGCGGTGACCTGCCCGCTCCCGGACCCCACCACATGCGCCGGAGTCTCATCTTGTCACGGGCCGCCATGGGGCGCGCCACTGGCTGTCACCACGCACACCTAGGGCGCGCACACGTGTGCGGACACCACGGCCGCCCTCGTCACCCGGATCGGGGAGATTCCGTGACAAGCCCTTCCGCCAGGTGTACGCCGCCACGGAAACGGAGAACCTGAAGCCCGCACGGACTTGGGACTCCTCAGGTGACAACGGAAGTGCGGACGACAAGTGGAACACGCGCGGGAACGCCTCACCGATCCCCGGCAGGA
>NZ_MUNH01000729.1:0-2969 GCF_002154615.1 Streptomyces recifensis | reverse complement strand
GCGGGCGGCAGCGCAGCCCGGCGGCGACGGCCCGGTCGGGGGAAGCGGCCCAGGCACCGGCCATGGCGGGCTGTTCCGTGGCCCAGAACGGCAGCTCGGTCCAGGCACCCACCTCGTGCCCGGCGAGGAACTCCTCGTCGATCCAGACCGGCCGGGCTCCGGCCTCGGTGGCCCGGGCGCACAGGTCCAGCAGTTCCCCGAGGGTCGTCGTGTCCTTGGGTCCGCTGACCAGGTAGTGCCCGGCGGCACCTTCCTCCAGCAGGTTGAGCGCGAACACCGCGATGTCCCGGGCGTCGATGAGCTGGATCTTCTGGCCGGGCGCCCCTGGCGCGAGGACCTCACCGCCGCGGGCCATGCGCTCCAGCCACCAGAGCAGCCGGCCGGGGGTCTCGCGCGGGCCCACGATCAGACCGGGGTTCAGGATGAGGACATCCCCCTCGAAGTACTTCTCGACGGCCCGCTCGCACCCTGCCTTCAGGGCGTTGCCCGGCACGTCGTCCACGGCCGCGTCCGGCGGACAGGCGTGGCGCGCCGAATCCTCGCTGACGGGCCCGCCGGGCCAGTCGGAGTAAGCGTGGAAGGACGAAACGAAGAGGTACGTTTCCGCGTGAGCGCTCAGCGCGCGAGCGGATTGCCCGACGGTGCGGGGATGGAAACCACTGGTGTCGATGACCGCGTCCCAGGGGCCCGCCGCGGCCAGCGCTTCCAGATCGGCGGAATTCTCCCGGTCGCCACGGAGGTTCTCCGCTCCCTGGATGTCCGGTCCGGACTTTCCACGGTTGAAGACGGTTAAGGTATGGCCGCGGCCGATTGCTTCCTGCGCAAAGGCTTGTCCCAGGAACACCGAGCCGCCAATGACGAGAATCCTCATTGCCACATGATCACGCAACTGCCGTCGCTTGACAAGGAATCAGGATTCCCGCCACCGGCTGTCGTCGGCCTCCGGCACATTACCCCGTGCGGCTCGCACTTTGTTTTCCGCTCAACGACATAGCGGAGTAAAGGAAGCCGCATACCGCCTCAGGACCCGACGGTCAATACCAGCTTCCCCGCGACCCGTCCCGTCTCCCCCACCGCGTGTGCCTTGGCCGCCTCCGCGAGCGGAAACACCTCCTCGACATGCGCGCGCAGCGCACCGGAGGAAGCCAGCTCGGCGACCGCCTTCATGCCCGCGTGATCCGCCTCCACGAGCAGCGTCTCGACCCGCACCCCCCGGGCCTCCGCCTTGGCCGGCTCCTCCGGGTCGGTACCGGGCAGCAGCGACACCAGCACGCCCCCGGGCCGCAGCACCTCCAGCGAACGCACCCGCGTCTCACCGGAGATGGTGTCGAGCACCACGTCCACGTCCGCCACGACGTCCCGGAAGTCGACGGACCGGTAGTCGATCACCTCGTCCGCGCCGAGCGACCGCAGGAACTCGTGCTTGGGCTCGCTCGCGGTCCCGATCACGTACGCCCCCAGGGACTTGGCGATCTGCACCGCGAGGTGGCCGACGCCTCCGGCGGCGGCGTGCACCAACACCCGCTGACCGGGCCGGACTCGCGCCGTGTCCACCAGCGCCTGGTACGCCGTGAGCGCGGCCAGCGGCAGGGCGCCCGCCTGGACGTGGTCGATCGAGTCCGGCTTGTGGGCGAAGGCGCGGGCCGGGCCCTTCACGTACTCCGCGTGGGCGCCGACGCCGTACGGGTAGGGCAGCATGCCGAAGACCTCGTCGCCGGGCTTGAAGAGGGTCACGCCGTAGCCGACCTCCTCGACGACGCCGGAGACGTCCCAGCCGAGGACGAGCGGGAGCCGGCCGAGGAACATGCCCCCGGTGCGGTGCTTCCAGTCGGTCGGGTTGAGTCCGGAGGCGCGGACCGAGACCAGGATCTCGCTCAGGCCCGGCTTGGGTCGGGGCAGTTCGGTCTGCTTGAGGACGTCGGGGGTGCCGTACTCGTCCTGGCTGATGGCGTGCATGGTGGGGTGGTTCGTCATGCGTCCAGCCTCGCCCGAACCGGGCGGCCGTACCATGGCATGAATGCCATCTTTCAACGGGATCATGCCATGACCACTCCGCATCGCGTCGTCGTCCTCGCCCTGGACGGGGTCTACCCCTTCGAGCTGGGCATCCCCAACCGGGTCTTCGGCACCCTCCCGAGCCGCTACGAGGTGCTGACCTGCTCGGCCGACGGCGGGCCGGTCGCCACCAGCGCCGACTTCTCGGTCGCCGTCGGGCACGGTCCCGAGGTGCTGGCGACGGCGGACACCGTCGTGCTCCCGCCGTTCGACATCTCCCTGGTCCGCCGCGGCCTGCCGCCGAAACTGGAGGCGGCGCTCGCGGCCGTACCGCCCGGCACCCGGATCGTCTCCATCTGCACCGGCGCCTTCGTCCTGGCCGCCGCCGGACGGCTCGACGGCCGCCGCGCCACGACCCACTGGGCTCTCGCGGACACCTTCCGCGCGTGGTTCCCGGCGGTGCACCTCGACCCGGACGTGCTGTTCGTGGACGACGGCGACCTCCTCACCTCGGCGGGCGCCGCCTCGGGGGTCGACGTGTGCCTGCACGTCGTGCGCCAGGACCACGGCGCGGCCGTCGCCAACGACGTGGCCCGCGCCTGCGTCGTACCGCCGTGGCGCGACGGCGGGCAGGCGCAGTACATCCAGCACCCGGTGCCCGAGGAGCCGGCCAACGGCACCTCGGCCACCCGTCAGTGGGCGCTGGAGCGCCTGCACGAGCCGTTGTCGCTGGCCGAGCTGGCCGGGCACGCCCGGATGAGCCTGCGCACCTTCGCGCGCCGGTTCAACGAGGAGGTCGGTACGAGTCCGGGGCGCTGGCTCATCCAGCAGCGCATCGCCCGCGCGCGGCACCTGCTGGAGACCACCGACCTCGCCGTGGACGACCTCGCCGCACAGGTCGGCTTCGCCACCGGGACCTCGCTGCGCGAGCATCTGCACGCGGCCATCGGGGTGACCCCGATGGCATACCGGCG
>NZ_MUNH01000728.1:0-1273 GCF_002154615.1 Streptomyces recifensis | reverse complement strand
ACCCCCTCGTCATCATGCGGGGGCCGCATGATGACGAGGGGGTCGTCGGGTTCGAAGTCCGGACCCTCGTCACTGTATGCGATCAAGGCTTCTCCTCAAGTGGGCGCGGAGCAGTTCACGGGCCGCGTGCAGGTCGGCCTTGACGGTCCCTTCCTTGCGCCCGGTCAGCACGGCCACCTCCCGGATCGGCAAGTCAGCGTAGTAGTGCAGGAGGGTCGGTATGCGCAGTCGTTCGGGGAGCGCCTGGACGAGCAGCCGGACCGACGGATCGTTCTGCTCGGTGGGCGGCAGGACGGATGCCTCCACGGTGGCGCGGCGCATGGCCCTGCGTTCACGCTCCAGGCGGCGCCAGTGGTCGCGGACGATGTTGGCGGCCGTGACGTAGAGGAAGCCCCGGGGCTCCGACACTGAAGTCCAGCGGGCCCAGAGGCGGGTGAACGCCTCCGAGGCGATCTCGTGGGCGGTCTCGTCGTCGTCAACCAGACGGCGGCACCAGCCGGCCAGGCGCGGGTAGAGAACGGCGAACAGCTCTGCTGCCGCCTTCTCACGGGACCGTTTCAACACTCTCCATGGGGGTGGGGGGTACTTCTGGCGCCCGGATGCGCGAGGCTACCCGTGGGGAAGACCCCGGACCGAGGCCGCACGCTCCACGGCGCACGTTCCCTCGGCCCGGGATCCAGGCGGGTGACGACCGGTCAGCGACGCGTGGGGTGCGACGCGGCGAAGACGATCACGTTGTCGGAATAGCCGTCGCCGGTACGGGGGCCGCCGCAGGTGATGAGCCGCAACTCCGGCCGGTCGACGTCGCCGTACACCGCCTCCGTGGGAAACTCGGCCTTGGCGACGGTCCGTACGGAGGTGACGGTGAACTCGGCCGAGGAGCCGTTCTCCAGGCGCACGGTGATCTCGTCGCCCCGGCGCAGCCGGTCGAGCCGGCGAAAGACGCCGTCCCCGTAGGACCCGACCGTGACATGACCGAGGATCACCGACGGGCCGGTCTGTCCCGGCGTCGGGGAGCTCTGGTACCAGCCCGCCCGGTCGTGCGCGGTGATCGGGGGCACCTGGACGCTGCCGTCCTGTGCCAGCCCGAGCCGCATGACCGGGGTGTCGACGCCGATACCGGGAATCCGCAGGCGCACCGGGACCGAACCGCTTCGCGCGGCGGAGGGGTGGGATGTCACGTGCGTGCCACCGGGGCGGGCCGCGGATGCCCCGTCACCGCCGTGCTCGGCGCAGCTCACGAGCAGCGAGGCCGCCGCCGCGGTGACGAACA
>NZ_MUNH01000727.1:0-724 GCF_002154615.1 Streptomyces recifensis | reverse complement strand
CCGCTGCCCGGAGCGCCGTACCTGAGCCCGGCGCCCCCCGCACCGGAGCGGAGCGGCGGCGGGAAGGACTGCGCGGCGGCCCCGGCCGGGAAGACCGGCGGGGGCGGAGACGATCCGGCCTGGAACGCCGGTGCGGAGGAAGGCCAGGACTGGGACTCCGCCCCCGCGAAGGACGACCCGCCCACCGTGGAGCACGGCGTGCAGGCCGGGGCCGGCGGCACCTTCTCCGACTCGGTACCCGCCCTCGCCGCGGGCGGTGCGCTGATCGCCGCCGCGGCCGGCGGAGCCGGGTACCGGCTGTACGGCCGCAGGCGCCCGGCCGGGCGCTGAGAAGCGGGCACCGGAGGCCGCTGTGACCGGGACGACGCCGGACACGAGCCATGCCGGGCCGTTCGGCGGGTACACACCTCCCCGAGGGCACCACCAGCGGGCACCCTGCGCACCCGCCACAAGGCACCGGACACCGGGGACACAGGGGATTCGGCACACGGACCGTGCGGAGGCGGAGATGCGGCGGAGGGAACCCGAGGGCCACGGCCCGGTCCGCTACGGCCCGCCGTTCCCCGCCGACGGCCTGCCCGTCCTCCCGGAACTCGCCGCCCGGCTCGCCGCCGCCGAACACCACGGCGCGGCCCAGCCCGCCGGCGGCGACCCGGCCCTGCTGGAGGCCGCCTGCGGCTACTGGACCCGGCGCTCACTGCCCTGCACCCCCCACCACGTGACC
>NZ_MUNH01000726.1:0-789 GCF_002154615.1 Streptomyces recifensis | reverse complement strand
CCTGGACCGGGCGGAGGCCCTGGTGCGGGCGGCCCGCGGCGACCAGGAGGGCGCGCTGGCCCGGTTGACGTCCGCTCAGGACCGGCTCACTGAACTGGGCTACGGGCTGGAGGCGGCCCGCGCCGCGTTCGCCCTGGCCCAGCTGCGCGCCCGTTCCCCGGAGGGGGCCCGCCGCAGGGGCACCGTGTACGACGAGGCGACCCGGCTGTTCCGGCGCTGCCGGGCGCTGCCGTGGCTGGGCCAGGTGGACGAGGCCCGCAGCGCCCCGGAGCCCGCGCGGCCGGTGCCCGCGCCGGACGCCCCGGAGCCGCTGGACGCGCTGGCGGGGCTGGCCACGATGGAGCGTCAGGTGGCCGCGCTGGTGATGGAGGGCGCCACCAACCGGGAGATAGCGGCACGGCTGTTCGTGAGCGTGAAGACGGTGGAGGCGACCCTGACCCGGGTCTACCGGAAGCTGGGCATCCGCTCACGGGTGGACATCGTCCGATTGGCCGCAGGTCGCCGCGCGAAGTGACGGCGCCCCCGGTTAACTGAGCCGGACCGAGGGTTTTCCCTCCCCTGACCCCCTAGGGGGTTCCCTCATTGGGAGGCGGGAGTTCCGGGTCCTAGCGTGAGGGGCGTGCCGCTCGCCGGGCACACGGGTTCGGATTCCCGCCCCTCTCCGCTCCACCGGAGCCGGGGGTGCCCCGTCCCCGTGCACCACCCCCCACACCCGCGCGATCCCCACCGGCAACCCCCACGGAGGAGACTCATGTTCGGGCTCAGACGTGCCAGAAAGACCGCAGGGAC
>NZ_MUNH01000725.1:0-3300 GCF_002154615.1 Streptomyces recifensis | reverse complement strand
AGGCGGAGGAGGGCGACATGGCGGAGCCATGGCAACCGACGACAACGCCGCAAGGCGCGGTGCCGGACCCCGCGAGCCCGGCAAGATCCAAACGAGAGGCCCTGGGGCCGGGCCGCCACGCCAGTACTTCCGCCCTCTCCTCGTGCCACGGCGTCACCTAGAGTGGATTTCCCACGCCACCGCTGTATGCCGTCACCACAGGAGCCGACCCCGGCGGGCCCGGGCCTTGGCCCGGCCGCCGCCCCGACCAGCCGACCCCACCCACCGGCACACACCGGCTCCGGCGGCGACCACACCCCGGCCCGGAGCCCGAGGAGAGGAAGAAGACCATGGGACGAGTGACCGTGCGGCGTCGAGTGCTCCGCATCCGGGACGGCGCGTCCTCGCACCGACCGGACACCCTGGCGGCCGAGGAGCCGATGGAGATCCGCGTCGGCGGCCGCCCGCTCACGGTGACCATGCGCACCCCCGGCGACGACTTCGACCTCGCCGCCGGCTTCCTGGTCAGCGAGGGCGTCGCGCACGCCGAGACCGACGTGGCCGGCATCCGCTACTGCCTGGGCGCCACCGACGACGGCAGCAACACCTACAACGTGGTCGACGTCGTGCTCGGCCCCGGCGTCGAGGCCCCCGACGCCTCCCTGGAGCGCAACTTCTACACCACGTCCTCCTGCGGCCTGTGCGGCAAGGCCAGCCTGGACGCGGTACGGACCGTCGCCGCCTGGTCCGTCGCCGACGACGAGCTGCGCATGAGCCCGGAGATGCTGGCGACCCTGCCCGAGAAGCTGCGCGCCGCGCAGAAGGTGTTCGACAGCACCGGCGGCCTGCACGCGGCCGGGCTCTTCTCCGCCGACGGCGAACTGCTCTGCCTGCGCGAGGACGTGGGCCGCCACAACGCCGTCGACAAGGTCGTCGGGCACGCCCTGCGCTCCGGGATGCTCCCGCTGCGCGGCTGCGTCCTGATGGTCAGCGGCCGGGCCTCGTTCGAGCTGGTCCAGAAGGCGGTCATGGCCGGCATTCCGATGCTGGCCGCCGTCTCCGCCCCGTCCTCGCTCGCCGCCGACCTCGCCGCCGAGAGCGGCCTGACCCTGGTCGGCTTCCTGCGCGGCGACTCGATGAACGTCTACACCGGCGCCGAACGCCTGGAGCCGCAGCCCGTCGCCTGACCGGCCCTGGCGGCCGCGCCCGAACGGGCGCGGCCACGGACGTCACGCCGGCGGCAGCGCGGGACCGCCGGGCAGCCGCTCCAGGGCGCCGGCCACGTCCGTCGCCGTGGCGACCTCGGTCAGCGCGCGGGCCATCACCGACCCCGGCTGCTGGGACGTCGTCACCAGGCCCACCGGCACCGTCCAGTCCGGCTCCACCAGCGGCACCGCCCGCATGCCGTGCGGCACACCGAACACGTGCAGCCAGGCGTGCGGCACGACACTCGCCCAACGGCCGGTCCTGACGTGCGCGAACAGCGCGGCGACGGAGTCGGTCTCCACCCGGGGCGTCGGCTTCGCCCCGGCCTTGGCGAACACGTCGTCCAGCACCCGGCGGCCCTGCATCGACTCGTTCAGCAGGCACAGCGGGAGCCGGGCGGCCTCCGCCCAGGTGGCCGTCGACCGGTGCGCCAGACCGTCGGCCGCGGTGATCAGCAGCACATAACGTTCCTCATAGAGCGGAATGGCGTGGAAACTCCCCGAGAGTTCTTCCGGCAGATACGTGATTCCGGCGTCGATCTCGAAATTCTGCAGCTGGCGGAGAATGTCCTGGGACTGGAGGTCCGCTATCACTTCCACGGTGACCAGCGGATGCTCCGTGCAGAACGGACCGGTCAGCAGCGAGACGGCCGCGGACGCGGTCGGCACCGAGCCGATCCGCATCCGGCCGCTGAGCCCGCAGCGCAGGGCACCGACCTCGTCCCGCAGCGCGTCACGGTCCGCGAGAATCCGCTGCGCCCACACGACGATGCGCTCGCCCTCCGGGGTGAGCCCCTCGTACTTGCGGCCGCGTCGGACCAACGGCACGTCAAGCTCGTCCTCCAGCTTCCGGATCGCCTCGGAGAGCGCGGGCTGGGAGACGGAGCACGCCTGGGCGGCGCGCGCGAAATGGTGCTCCCTCGAGAGAGCGACGAGGTATTCGAGTTGGCGAAACAGCACGTCATGGGTGTACCCGACCGCTGACCGAAAAGCCAATCGGCCCAGCGGGCCGTCCGGCCGGGGCCCCTGTCCACCGACGGCCTCCGGGTGGAACCCGGACGGTTCGAGGGCCACTTCCGCCGGGTGAAGACCGTAGGCGAATTCACGCCGTGCCGGACTTGCCTCCGGAATTGTCCGGCAATTCACCGAGTGAAATGCGCGAGGGCGCTTGACCCTCCCCGATTTGCTAGAGTTAGTGATCTATGAAACGCGGCAACACCTCTCAGCTCATCGCTGGACTGGCCCGTGTTCTCTCGCCACGCGGCTCATTCGCCATGGCCAAGGTCAGCGGGGCGCTCCCTTTCGCGCTGCGGGCCGCGCTCACCATGGCGCTGCCCACCCTGCCGCTGGTGCTGCTCGGCCACCCGAGCCTCGCCGTCTTCCCGGCCCTCGGCGCCTTCACCATCACCTTCGAGCGCAGCCTCCCGCTGCGCCGCCGCAGCCGGCTGCGGGTGCTCGCGCTGGTCGCCCTGGCGATGACGGCCGCCGTGGGGTCCGGCTCGCTGCTCGCGGTCTGGGTGGGCCCCTCCGGCCCCTGGAACCAGGGGCTCGCCGCCGTGGTGGGCATGGCCGCGGTCGCCGGACTCGCCAAGTTCGGCTGTGACTACGCCGGGCTGCGGGGCCTCGGGGCCGTACTGATCCTGGTCGCCTTCGCCGTCACCGCCGAGGGGACGCCCGCCCTCACCGACGTGCTGCCGCACACCGCGCTCACCGCGCTCGGCGCCGCCGTCGCCTGGCTGGTCTGCCTGCCCAACTCCCTCCAGCCGCAGCGGCTCCAGCGTCTCGCGCTCGCCGACGCCCTGGAGTGCTTCGCCCGCGCGCTGGAGGCCGCCGGGCCGATCGAGACCTCCAAGGCCCGCCACCAGGCCGTCGTCGCCGCCCTGCGCGCCCACCACGCGCTCGACGACTCCGGCGACAGCGACGGCGTCCTCGGCCTCACCCGCCGGACCCCTGGACGCCCCGCCGCCACCGGCTACTCCGCCGACTACGTCTGGGCCCTGCTGACCACCGACACCTGGCGCGACGCCGAGGGCGAGATCGTCGCCCGGCACCTGCGGGAACAGGCGCGGATGCTCTCCGACCGCCGCTGGCACACCCTCCTCCCGCTGCCCGAGGA
>NZ_MUNH01000724.1:0-2373 GCF_002154615.1 Streptomyces recifensis | reverse complement strand
GTCTAGGGTCTTTCGTTTGGATCAGGCCGGACCCCGCGAGCCCGGCAAGATCCAAACGAGAGGCCCTAGCGGGTCAGGGCCGCCAGACGTACCGCACGTCCGGCTCCCGCTCCTCGTTGTCGCGGCCGTCGGTGCGCTCGACGGCGACGAAGCCGTGGCGCTCGTAGAAGCGGTGGGCGGACTCGTTCACCTGGAACGTCCACAGCGTCAGCCCGCCCGGCACACGCTCCTTGGCCAGCGCCACGAACCGGTCGCCGAGGCCGCGCCCGCGATGGGCGGGGTCCAGGTAGAGCTGGGACAGCAGGCCCCCGTCGAGCACCATCATGCCGACGATCGCGCCGTCCTCCGCCTCGGCCACCCAGGTCTCGCGCAACGGGATCACCACGTCCCGGATGTGGGCGCGGACCTCGTCGTCCGAGCGGGGCCGGACGACCGTGGGCAGGGCGGCGGCGAAGGAGCGCAGCCAGACGCCGGCCGTGGCGCGGGCGTCCGCCGGGACGGCCCGCCGCAGCAGGACCGTCACTCGCCCGTCTCCGGGATCGCGGCCGTGGCGGTGATCTCCACCAGCTGGCCGGTGTAGCCGAGGCAGGCGACGCCGAGCAGGGTGGAGGAGTGCGGGCCCTTGCTCAGACCGGACGCCTCCACCACCTCCCACACCGACGAGAGCACCGAGGGCTGGTCGCTCACCACGTACACCTCGGTCGCCAGGACGTGCTCCAGATCGCTGCCCACGGCCCGCAGCTGCTCCCGCAGGTTGGCGATCACCTGCCCGGCCTGGGCCACCGGATCGCCGGGCCCGACCAGCTCGCCCCGCTCGTCCAGCGGGACCGCGCCCGCGAGGAAGGCGAGCCGGGTGCCCGCCTCCACCACGGAGGCGTGGGAGTAGGTCGGCGGCGGGAAGAGAGCGGGGACGGTGACACGGCGGATCATGGCGGCTCCCTGGATACGCGGGCGGACGACCGCCCATCATGGGCAGCCCGGAGCCGCCCGCGCATCCGAATAACGACGACAGCGAGGAGCCGCCGTGCCCGCCCTCTCCGACGCCGACTTCCTCTCGGCCACCGCCGACCGCCTCGCCGGGCTGCCCACCGTGCGGGCCGTCGCGCTCGGCGGGTCGCGGGCCCAGGGCACCCACACCGAGGACAGCGACTGGGACCTCGCGGTGTACTACCGGGGTGACTTCGACCCGGACGACCTGCGCGCCCTCGGCTGGGAGGGCGAGGTCTCCGAGGTCGGCGGCTGGGGCGGCGGGGTGTTCAACGGCGGGGCGTGGCTCACCGTCGACGGCCGCCGGGTCGACGTCCACTACCGGGACCTCGGCACGGTCGAGCACGAGCTGGCCGAGGCGGAACAGGGGCGCTTCCGCGTCGAGCCCCTGCTGTTCCACCTCGCGGGGATTCCCACGTACCTGATCGTCGCCGAGCTGGCCGTCAACCAGGTGCTGCGCGGCACCCTGCCCCGCCCCGCCGCCTACCCGGACGCGCTGCGCCGCACCGCACCCGAGCGCTGGCGGGGCACCGCCCGCGCCACCCTCGGCTACGCCCGCGCCAACCACGCCCCGCACGGCCGGCTCACCGAGGTCGCCGGTGCGCTGGCCACCGCCGCCGCACAGGCCGCGCACGCGGTGCTGGCCGAGCGCGGGGAGTGGGTCACCAACGAGAAACGGCTGCTCGAGCGCGCCGGACTGCGCCGGATCGACGAGGTGACCGCCGCCCTCTCGCCCAGGACACTCGTCGGCGCGGTGGCCGAGGCGGAGGAGATCCTGCTCACGCCCCCGGGGCATCTTTCACCTCCTCGAAACCCGGGTGTCGCATCCACCGCCGCGCCACGCTCTACCCTGGAGTGACCCCCACTCGGCCACCGTCGTCCGAAGGCCCCCGCCCTCGTACGAACAGGAGCCCCGTGTCGCGCCCCGCCGTCCGGTCACTTCCGCCCTGGCTCGCCCACGCCTTCCGCGCCCAGCGCGGCCCCCTGCCCTGGAGCGCGGTGGTCCGGGGCGCCCTCGCCGCCGGACCGCTGCTGGTCGCCGGGATGCTCGCCGGAATGACCGCCGAGGGCGTCCTCGCCGCGACCGGCGCGATGCTCGCCGGGATCAACGACCGCCCCGGCAGCAGGCGCGCCTCCGTCGACCGCCTCGGCACCCCCGCCCTGGCCGGCGCCCTCGGCCTCCTGGCCGGCACCTACGGCGGACAGCACCTTGCCGCCGTACCGCTCACCGTCGCCCTGACGGTGCTCGGCCTGCTGGCGGGCTCGGTCAGTGCCGTCGGCCCGGTCGCCTCGGCGGCCGGTACCCAGCTCCTCGTCACCGCCGCCGTCGGCGCGGGCACCCCCGCCGGGCCGCCCGCATGGCAGGGCGCCCTCGCCTTCCTCGCC
>NZ_MUNH01000072.1:0-11776 GCF_002154615.1 Streptomyces recifensis | reverse complement strand
TCGCTGACCATCCTCGCCACCGCGCTCGTGGACACCGGCTCACGCGCCGACGGTTACTTCTTCGAGGAGCTGAAGAGCACCGGCAACATGGAGCTCCGGCTGGACCGCGAGCTGGCGTCCCGCCGCGTCTTCCCGCCCGTGGACATCGACCGCACCGGCACCCGCCGCGAGGAGCTCCTGTTCACACGGGAGGAGTTGGCGGTCACCAGGGGTCTGCGCCGCGCCCTGCGCTCACACGGGGACGCGTCCCTGGAGACCCTGCTGGAGCGACTGCGGGACACCCCGGACAACGCCACGTTCCTGCGCCGCGTCCAGCCCACGCTGCCGACGAGCTGAACACGGCAGGAGGGGCGACGCCAGACGCCGCCACCCCGCCCCGCGTCAGAACTTGATGCTGCCGATCATGCTGGCGACGTTCGTGGTCAGCTCGCTGATCGTGGGTGCGATGGTCGAGGAGGCGAGATAGAAGCCGAGGAGCATGCAGATGGCCGCGTGTCCCCCCTTCAGTCCCGACTTCTTGATCAGCAGGAAGACGATGATCGCCAGCAGCACCACCGCCGAAATCGAGAGTGCCACGGCGGCTCACCTCCAATGAATCCCAGGGACACGGGGGGTTCGGACTATGGGGGTTGTGACTTCGGTACAGCCCCGACGGACCGGCCCGAGAGCCAAGTCCACGCGGACGCCGCCAGGTTCATACCCACGCAGCGACAGTGATCATAACTATGTGTGCTCGCGCATCGCTCGGCGCACGGCCGCACAAGGGGGCGCATGGCCAATATGGTCGGGCCATGACGACCCAGACAGCCGGCACCGACTCCTTCCCCCGCCGACACGCCCGGACCCAGCGCTTCTCGCTCGGCGCGCCGCGCGGGTTCACCGTGGCCCCCGACGGCTCCCGTGTCGCGTTCCTGCGCTCCGGCTCCGGCACGGACCGCGCCAACTCCCTGTGGGTACTGGACACCGCGGACGGCACCGAACGCCTCGCCGCCGACCCGCGCGCCCTGCTCGCGGGTGCCGACGAGGAGCTGTCCCCCGAGGAACGCGCCCGCCGTGAACGCAGCCGCGAGGGCGGTGCGGGCATCGTCGGGTACGCCACCGACGCCGCCGTCGAACTGGCCTCTTTCGCCTTGTCCGGGCGGCTGTTCACGGCCGAGCTGCGCGCCGGCACCGCCCGCGAACTGCCCGTCGCCGGCCCGGTGATCGACCCTCGCCCGTCCCCCGACGGCACCCGTGTCGCGTACGTCGCCGGAGGCGAGCTGCGCGTCGTCGGCGCCGAGGGAGCGGACGACCGGCCGCTGGCCACCCCCGAGAGCGACGAAGTGACGTACGGTCTGGCGGAGTTCATCGCGGCCGAGGAGATGGACCGTACGCGGGGCTTCTGGTGGTCCCCGGAGTCGGACCGGCTGCTGGTGGCGCGGGTGGACGACACGCCGGTGCGGCGCTGGTGGATCGCGGACGCGTCACACCCGGACCGTGAGCCACACCACGTGCGCTACCCGGCCGCGGGCACCGCCAACGCGGCGGTGACCCTGTTCGTCATCGGCCTGGACGGCACCCGCAGTGAGGTCCGCTGGGACCGCGAGCGACACCCCTATCTGGCGCGAGTGCACTGGTCACAGGCGGGTGCGCCCCTTCTCCAGGTGCAGTCGCGGGACCAGCGGAGCACACTCGTCCTCGCCCTCGACCCCGACACCGGCGAGACCCGCACGCTGCACGCCGACGAAGATCCAACATGGCTGGATCTTTTCGCCGGGGTGCCCGCCTGGACCCCCTCCGGACAGCTGGTCCGCATCGCGGACGAGGACGGCGCGCGGGTCCTCACCGTGGGCGAACGTGCGCTGACCGGACCGGAGTTGCACATCCGCGCGGTGCTCGACGTCTCGTCGCAGGACGTGCTGGTCTCGGCCTCCGCCGGGGAGGCGGCCCAGGACCCCGAGACCGGCGAGATCCATGTGTACCGGGTCGGCGAAGCGGGCGTGGAGCGCGTGTCGCGGGAGCCCGGTGTGCACTCGGCGGTGCGCTCGGGCGACGTCACCGTCCTGGTCTCCGCGACGCTGGACAGTCCCGGCGCCCGTGTCCAGGTGCTGCGTGACGGAAAATCGGCGCTCGGTGTCCGCTCGTACGCCGAAGACCCCGGTTTGTCCCCCCGCGTGACCCTGACCGAGGGGGGCGCACGACGAATTCCGTGCGCCGTGCTTATGCCATCGGACTACCCGGACGACACTCCCCTCCCCGTCCTGCTCGACCCCTACGGGGGCCCGCACGGCCAGCGGGTCGTCGCCGCCCACAACGCCCATCTGACCTCGCAGTGGTTCGCGGACCAGGGCTTCGCGGTGATCGTCGCGGACGGCCGGGGCACCCCCGGCCGCTCCCCCGAGTGGGAGAAGTCGATCCACCGGGACTTCACGGTCACCCTCGACGACCAGATCGGCGCGCTGCACGACCTCGCCAAGCGCTATCCGCTCGACCTCGACCGCGTCGCCATCCGGGGCTGGTCGTACGGCGGTTACCTCTCCGCGCTGGCCGTCCTGCGCCGCCCGGACGTCTTCCACGCGGGCGTCGTGGGCGCCCCGGTCACCGACTGGCGGTTGTACGACACCCACTACACCGAGCGCTACCTGGGCGACCCGGAGGCGGACCCGGAGAGCTACGCCCACAGCTCCCTGATCACCGACGAGGGCCTCGCCGACCCCGCCGAACCGCACCGGCCCATGATGATCATCCATGGCCTGGCCGACGACAATGTGGTGGCCGCACACACCCTCCGGCTCTCCTCCGCCCTGCTGGCCGCCGGCCGTCCGCACGAGGTGCTCCCGCTGTCCGGCGTCACCCACATGACTCCGCAGGAGCAGGTCGCGGAGAACCTGCTCCTCCTCCAGGTGGACTTCCTCAAGCGCGCCCTGGACCAGCCCGAACGGCGTTAACGCACAGGCAACTTCGCCGAAGCCACTTCGATATACGCACCCGCGAGGCTGATGCGCGTACGGCCGTGCGGGTGCCGTGAGACGGGCCGGGATACGCCATGTCATCCCGGCCCGTTGCCGTGCCCCCCGTGTTCTTCCATGGCCCCCGGCACGACCCGCCGCTCCGCCGCGAACAGACACGCCGAAGGATGCGCCACGGGCCCCCCGGCCGCCCGGAACTCCTCCGGCACCGCCAGCTCCGGCACCTCCCGCGCGCACCGTTCCTGGGCCTTCCAGCACCGGGTGCGGAACCGGCACCCTGAGGGGATCGCGGTCGGGGACGGCACATCACCGGTCAGGATGATCCGCTCCCGGCGCTCCCGTGCCTCCGGGTCGGGAACGGGCACCGCCGACAGCAGCGCCTGCGTGTAGGGGTGCGTGGGGTGCTCGTAGATCTCCGCGTCCGTGCCGGTCTCCACGATCCGGCCCAGGTACATCACCGCGACCCGGTCGGAGATGTGCCGCACGATCGACAGGTCGTGCGCGATGAACACGTAACTCAGCCCGAACTCCGCCTGGAGCCGCTCCAGCAGGTTGATCACCTGTGCCTGCACCGACACGTCCAGCGCGGACACCGGCTCGTCCGCGACGATCACCTCGGGGCGCAGCGCCAGCGCCCGCGCGATGCCGATCCGCTGCCGCTGGCCGCCGGAGAACTGGTGGGGATAGCGGTTCAGGAACTCCGGGTCGAGCCCCACCACCTCCAGCAACTCCTGCACCCGGCGCCGTCGTTCGCCCTTGGGCGCGACCTCGGGATGGATCTCGTACGGCTCCCCGACGATGTCCCCCACCGTCATCCGGGGATTGAGCGAGGTGTACGGGTCCTGGAACACCATCTGGATGTTCCGGCGCACCTCCTTCAGCCGGCGCCCGGACGCACCGGTGATGTCCTCGCCCCGGAAGCGGATCTCGCCCGCGGTGGGCCGCTCCAGGTGGCAGAGCAGCTTGGCCACCGCGGACTTGCCGCACCCCGACTCGCCCACGATGCCGAGGGTTTCGCCCCGTGCGAGGCTGAAGCCGACGCCGTCGACGGCCTTCACCGCGCCGATCTGCTTGCGCAGCACGATGCCCCGGGTCAGCGGGTAGTGCTTGACCAGGCCCCGGGCCTCCAGCACGGGTTCAGCCGTCGCGGCCATCGAGGCACTCCCTCCAGAAGTGGCAGGCGCTCACCCGGTCCGGCCCGGCCGGGTACAGCGGGGGTTCGTCCGTGCGGCAGACGTCCCGCGCCATCGCGCAGCGCGGGTGGAAGGCGCAGCCGGCCGGGATGTGGGTGAGGCTGGGCGGCAGACCGCGGATGGCGTACAGCTCCTGCCCCTTGTGGTCGAGGCGGGGGATGGAGTCGAGCAGGCCGCGGGTGTAGGGGTGGGCCGGTGCCTTGTAGATGTCGTGCACGGGCGCCGACTCCACGATCCGGCCCGCGTACATCACCGCGATCCGGTCGGCCACGTCCGCGACGACGCCGAGGTCGTGGGTGATGAGGACGAGCCCCATGTCGTACTCCCGGCGCAGCTCCGCGAGGAGGTCCATCACCTGGGCCTGGACGGTGACGTCGAGCGCGGTGGTGGGTTCGTCGGCGATGACGAGCGCGGGTTCCAGGGCGATGGCCATGGCGATCATGATCCGCTGGCGCATGCCGCCGGAGAACTGGTGCGGATAGTCCCGCACCCGCTGGGCGGCGCCGGGGATGCGCACCCGGTCCATCAGCTTGACGGCCCGCTTGCGGGCGTCCTTGCGGGACATCCCCCGGTGGACCGTGAACATCTCGCCGAGCTGGTCACCGACGGAGAGCACGGGGTTGAGGGCGGAGAGCGCGTCCTGGAAGATCATCGCCATTCCGGCGCCCCTGATCCGCCGCCGCTCCTCCTCCTTCAGGCCCAGCAGGTCGCGTCCCTGGAAGAGGATCTGGCCACCGGTGATCCGGCCGGGCGGCATGTCGAGGATGCCCATCACGGCCTGTGCGGTCACCGACTTGCCGGACCCTGACTCCCCGAGCACGGCGAGCGTCTCGCCCGCGCCGACCCCGTACGACACCCCGTTGACGGCCTTGGCGACACCGTCGCGGGTGCGGAACTCCACGTGCAGGTCGCGCACTTCGAGCAGCATGGCGCCGTCACCTCAGCTTCGGGTCGAGGGCGTCGCGTACCGCGTCGCCGAGCATGATGAAGGCCAGGACGGTGATCGCCAGCGCCCCGGAGGGCCAGAGCAGGGCGTGCGGGGCGTTGCGGATGTACGGGGAGGCGGCGGAGATGTCGATGCCCCAGGACACGCTGGGCGGCTTCAGGCCGACGCCGAGGTAGGACAGGGTGGCCTCCAGCGAGATGTAGGTGCCGAGCGCGATGGTGGCCACGACGATGACGGGGGCGACCGCGTTCGGCGCGATGTGCCGCAGCAGCAGCCGGGCGGGCGAGGCGCCCAGCGCGCGGGCGGCCTGTACGTAGTCGTTCTGCCGGGCGGTGATGACGGAGCCGCGGGCGATACGGGAGATCTGGGGCCAGCCGAGCAGCACCATGAAGCCGATCACCGGCCAGACGGTGTTGCTGGTGACCACCGACAGCAGCACCAGGCCGCCGAGGACGACGGGGATGGCGAAGAAGACGTCGGTGATCCGGGACAGCACCGCGTCCCAGGCCCCGCCGAAGAACCCGGCGAGTCCGCCGAGCACCGATCCGAGCAGTGCCACCCCGAGCGTGGCGCACACACCCACCGTGACCGACGTACGGGCGCCGTAGACGGTCCGGGTGTAGACGTCGCAGCCCTGCCCGTCGAAGCCGAAGGGGTGGCCGGGCGAGGAGCCGTCCTGGGCCTTGGCGAGGTCGCAGTCGAGGGGGTTGCCCGAGGTGATGGCCGAGGGCCAGATGGAGATGAGGACCAGGAAGAGGATGACGAGCGCGGAGAGCAGGAAGACCGGGTTGCGCCTCAGGTCCCGCCAGGCGTCGGACCACAGCGAGCGCGGCCTGCTCTCGGGCCCGCCGCCCGCCGGTCCGCCCGGCACCCGCTCCAGCGTGGCGGCCTCGCCGGCGGCGAGGTCCATGGTCCCGCCCATGCCGGTCCCGGCGACGGCCCCCCGCGAGTCGTGCGACGACGGCTCAGGCATAGCGAATCCTCGGGTCGAGTACCGCGTAGAGCAGGTCCACCAGCAGGTTGGCGACCAGGAAGACCAGCACCAGCACGGTGACGAAGCCGACCACTGTCTGGGTGTTCTGCCGGAGGATGCCCTGGTAGAGCTGGAAGCCGACGCCGTGGATGTTGAAGATCCGCTCGGTGACGATCGCGCCGCCCATCAGCGCCCCGATGTCGGTGCCGATGAAGGTGACGACCGGGATCAGCGAGGTCCGCAGCAGGTGCCGGACGATGACCCGGCGCCGGGGCAGCCCCTTGGCGACGGCGGTACGGACGTAGTCCGAGCGCCGGTTCTCCGCGATGGAGGTACGGGTCAGCCGGGTGACGTAGGCGAGCGAGACCGACGCCAGCACCAGTCCCGGCACGATCAGCTCGTCGTACGGCGCCTCCGGCGAGACGGACGGCTTGATCCACCCCCACTTGACGCCGAGCAGCAGTTGGAGCACGAGGCCGGTGACGAAGGTCGGCACGGAGATCACCACGAGGGTGAGGAGCAGCACCCCGGTGTCGACGGGCCGGCCCCGGCTCAGTCCGGTGAGCACACCGAGGCTGATGCCGACGACGAGTTCGAAGAGGACGGCCACGATGGTCAGCCGGACGGTGACGGGAAAGGCGGCCGCCATCAGCTCGGTGACGGGCTGCCCGTTGAACGCGGTGCCGAAGTCGCCGGTGAAGACGTTCCCCATGTAGGTCGCGTACTGATGCCAGAGCGGCTGGTCGAGGCCGAAGTCGCTGCGGAGCTGGGCGGCGGTGGCCGCGTCGCACTGCCGCTCCCCGCACAGCCCCGCGATGGGGTCGCCCATCACATTGACCATCAGGAAGATCAGCAGGGTGGCCCCGACGAACACCGGCACCATCTGGAGCAGCCGCCGGACGACGTAGCGTCCCATGGCGCTCAGCTCACCTTGATCTCGTTGTACACCGGCACGCTGAACGGGTTGAGCCGCACGCCGGTGAGCCGCTGGGAGTAGCCCGCGTTGCCGTTCTGGTACCAGAGCGGGATGGCGGCCATGTTGTCCCGGACGACCTCCTCGGCCTGCTGGAAGGTGGCGACCGACTTGGCCGGGTCGGTCTCGGCGTTCGCCCGGTCCACCAGCTCGTCGAACTCGGAGTTGGACCACTGGCCGTCGTTGGAGGAGGCGCCGGTGAAGTAGAGCGGCTGGAGGAAGTTCTGGATGAGGGGGTAGTCCATCTGCCAGCCCGCCCGGAAGGGGCCGCTCATCTTGTGCTGCCCCATCTGGTTGCGGAAGTCGGCGAAGGTGCCGACCGGGTTGCCGACGCAGGCGTTGTCGTCGCCGAGGGCGTGGTTGATGGAGTTGCAGACCGCGTCGACCCACTCCCGGTGCGAGCCGGTGTCCGCGTTGTAGGTGAGCTTCAGGGAGCCGCCGGGGATGCCGCCGCCCTGCCGCACCAGCCGCTTGGCGGCCGCCGGGTCGTAGGTACAGGCGTGTCCGCACAGGCCCGCCTTGAACCCGCCGTCGGTGCCGAGGACGGGTGAGGTCCAGTCGGTGGCGGGGGTGCGGGTGTGCTGGAAGATGGTCCTGGTGATCTGGTCCCGGTTGATGGCCATGGACAGCCCGGTGCGGACCTTCTCCATGCCGGGCCGGTTCCAGCGCTCGTCGTAGTAAGGGAAGGCAAGGGTCTGGATGATCCCGGCGGGGGTGTTGATGTACCGCTCGCCGAGGTCGGTCCTGACGTTCTTGAGCTGGGGGGCAGGGATGTCGTCGGCGAGGTCGAGGTTGCCGGCCATCAGGTCGGTGTAGGCGGTGTTGGTGTCGGTGTAGACCTTGAGGATCACCCCGTCGTTGAGCGCCTTGTCCCCGCCCGGGTAGCCGTTCCACTTGCGCAGGGTCATCTGGGAGCCCTTGGTGTAGGACTCGATGGTGTACGGGCCGTTGCCGACCGGGGTCTTCAGCCAGGCGGCGTGGTCGGTGAAGAAGGCGCGGGGCAGCGGGGCGAAGGCGGCGTAGCCGAGGGTGTCGGGGAAGCCGGAGAACTTCTGGTTCAGGGTGACGGTGAAGGTGTGGTCGTCGACCACCTTGAGCCCCGAGAGGGTGTCCGCGTGCTGGCTCCCCATCTCGGGGTGCACCTGGTCGTAGCCCTCGATGTAGCCGTAGAAGTACGCGTTCTTCTGCTTGTTCCTCAGGCTCGCGCCGTAGTTCCAGGCGTCGGTGAAGGAGCGGGCGGTGACCTTCTCGCCGTTGGAGAAGGTCCAGCCCTCCTTGAGCTTCACGGTGTAGTGCCGGGAGTCGGTGGTCTCGATCGACCGGGCCAGCATGTTCCGGGCCTCGCCGGTCTTCGGGTCGTACCGCTTCAGGCCCCGGAAGACCATGTCGAGCACCTTGCCGCCCTGCACCTCGTTGGTGTTGGCCGGCTCCAGCGGGTTCTGCGGGTCGCCCCAGGAGGAGGTGAGCATCCCGCCGTCCGCCGTCCCGCTCGCTCCGCCGCCGCACCCGGTGGCCACGAGCATCACCGCGGCGGCGCCGGTCAGCCATCGGGCGTGCGTGAATCCGCGCATGCTGCCTCCTTTGGGATCACCTCACCGTTACCGGTCAATATCGGCCCACCCGGCACATCCCGCATGCCCGCCGCCCGATTGCCCCGCGTTCGGGGGGACACGTCAGCCATATGCAGGCAGGTCCGGCACGCTCTCGGTGATCTTGCGGACAAGACGCAATGGATCGCCGCGCAACGTTGCCGAAACGTTGGATCGTGACGCGTCGATGTACGCATTTCGACACCTCGCCGTCCGCATATCGAACCCATTGGTTGATTTGCCCGAAATGCACGAAGTGAAGCACGGATTGGTTACGGTCGCGCTACACGCGTAGCTACGGATGCGTCATGCAGAGGTAAAGAAGGTAAAGACAAGACCAAGTCGACCGAGAATTTATTGACCTTGAATGAATTGCGTTGAAAAAGTCCGGCGTAGCCCGTAGGGGAGCACCCTGCGGAGTCCTCAGACCCTCCCTTGGGCCAGGAGCACCAATGACCACCCCCACTCCATCGGCGGCTGCCGCGCTTGAGGTGACCGACGTTCCCGTCGAGAAGTCGGGTACTCCGGACGGCCCCAAGGGCAGCGAGAGCCGGTCCCCCGGCCGGCTTGCCTGGAAGCGTTTCAAGCGCGACCGGACCGGCGTCGTGTCCGCCTTCGTCGTTCTCTTCTTCTTCCTGATCGCCATAGCGGCGCCGCTCATAGCGAAGCTGTACGGCAAGAACCCGTACACCACCTACGCGAGCGAGCGGCCCGAGCTGCTGGACGCGTTCTCCTACCCGGTCGGCGCCAACGGCGGCATGAGCTCGGAGTTCTGGTTCGGCGTCGAGCCCCAGCTCGGGCGGGACGTCTTCACCTTCCTGCTCTACGGCATCCGGACCTCGCTGGGCATCGCCGCCGCCGCCACGATCCTCACCACGGTCGTCGGTGTCGTCATCGGTGTCACGGCCGGCTACCTGGGCGGCAAGACCGACTACTTCGTCGGCCGGGTCATCGACATCGTGCTGTCGTTCCCGTCCACGCTGTTCTTCATCGCCTTCATGCCCGTGGTCTACGGCATCTTCATCGCCCCGGACGACAACGTGCCGACCTGGCTGGTGGCGACCTCGCTGATCATCGTGCTCTCGGCGTTCGGCTGGGCGTCCATCGCACGACTGCTGCGCGGTCAGGTGCTGGGCCTGCGCGAGCGGGAGTTCGTCGAGGCCGCCAAGGTCACCGGCGCCTCCCCGCGGCGCATCGTGTTCAAGGAGCTGCTGCCCAACCTGTGGACGCCCATTCTCATCCAGTCCACGCTGATGCTCCCGGCCTACGTGACCGCTGAGGCGGGCCTGGCCTTCCTCGGCGTCGGTATCACCGACCCGACCCCGGACTGGGGCGTGATGATCGGCCGCGGCGCCTCGTTCTACTCCCAGGACATCACCTTCATGCTGTTCCCCGGCATCTCCATGGTGATCTTCGTCCTCGCGTTCAACCTGCTCGGCGACTCCGTGCGTGACGCGCTCGACCCGAAGTCGAAGCGGTAGCAGGCCAGTTCCACCCGGCCCGGTCCTCCATGACGTCCGGCTGATTCCGATCGTCCGAATCTGACACTCACAGGCAGGCTCAGCATGGCTTTTTCCCGTAGGAACTTCCTGATCGCCACCGGTGTGGCCGCGGCCTCCACCAGCGTGCTGACCGCCTGCGGCAGCGGCGACGGCAAGGGTTCCGGCCCCCAGGTCCCGTCCGTGAGCAAGGGCAAGACCATGAACATCCCGGTCGGCACCAAGGCCGACTCGGCGGGTCCGGCCCCCGAGGTGTCGGGCGCGGTCAAGGGCGGGACGATCTACTCGCTCGACCAGTTCGACATGGACCACATGGACCCGGCCCAGATCTACGTCTCGACCGAGGCCGCCATCACCGTGCCGATCATGCGCGGTCTGACCGGTTACCGGATCGACGACAAGGGCGGCTGCACCCTGGTCGGCGACGCGGCCACGGACGCCGGCACCATGAAGGACGGCGGCCGCACCTGGTCCTTCACGATCAAGGACGGCATCAAGTGGGAGGACGGTTCCGACCTCTCCATGGACGACGTCCGCCACACCTTCGAGCGCCTCTTCGCCGGCTTCGTCACCGAGGGCCCGCGCTACGTCCAGCAGTGGCTGGTCGGCGGCGACAAGTACAAGGGCCCCTACGACGGCAAGAAGCTCGACTCGGTCGAGATCTCCGGCAAGACGATCACCTTCCGTCTGACCGAGCCCCGCGCCGACTTCAACTACACGCTCGCCATGCGTGGTTACTCCCTCGTGTCGAAGAAGAAGGACACCAAGGAGAAGTACGACAAGCGCCCCTTCTCCTGTGGCCCGTACCGCATCGAGAGCCGCAGCATCGGCAAGTCGATGACCTACGTGCGCAACGAGCACTGGGACCCGAAGACGGACTCGATCCGCAACAACTACCCGGACAAGTACGTCTTCCAGTTCGGCTTCCAGCCCGTCGCCTCGACCGACCGTTACATCTCGGACCGCGGCAACGACCAGTACGCGATGTCGATCTTCAACGAGGTCGCCGCCGAGCGCGTCGCCCAGGTGCTGACCGACGCCAAGCTCAAGAAGCGTGTCCTCACCGCGGTGGACACGGTCACCTACTACTGGCCGATCAACACCACCCGGATCAAGGACGTCAAGGTCCGCCAGGCCATCAACTGGGCCTGGCCGCACCAGCAGCTCCAGACCATCCGCGGCGGCCGCGCCACCAGCGAGATAGCCAGCACGATCCTCAGCCCGGTCACGCCCGGCTACCAGGACTTCGACCTGTACGGCGCGGAGAAGAAGCCCGGCGGCGACCCGGCCAAGGCCAAGGCGCTGCTGAAGGAGGCCGGCAAGGTCGGCCAGAAGCTGGTCATCGCCTACCAGCAGTCGGACAACGCCGTGAAGCAGGCCGTCCAGATCAAGAACGCGCTGGAGGCGGCGGGCTTCGTCGTTGTCAACAAGCAGATCGACAAGTCGACCTTCTACACCCAGATCGGCAAGATCGACAACGGCTACGACATCTTCGCCGCCGGCTGGAGCCCGGACTGGCCGAACGGCTACTCCGTGTTCTACCCCTGCTGGAGCGGCAAGAACATCGGCGACGGCCGCAGCAACTACGCGCAGCTCAACGACCCGAGCGTGAACAAGGCGATCGACGCCGCGTCCAAGATCGCGGACGTCGAGGC
>NZ_MUNH01000723.1:0-814 GCF_002154615.1 Streptomyces recifensis | reverse complement strand
GGGCCGCGGTCATCAGCACCGCCATGTACACCATCGCCGTACTGCCCAGCAGATGGTGCAGATGGTGGGCGCTCCGCCGCGCCGACCACAGCGCGCGGAGCGCGGCCAGCCCGAAGACGGCGGCGTACAGCGGCCACACCCAGCGGGGCGGGGCGAACACCGCGGCCGGTACCGCCATAGCCGCCATCCCGAAGCCCATCAGCGCCTCGCCGCCCGCCGCGCTGCGCTGCTCCTCGACCCCGCTGCGCATCCGCAGCAGGCAGTAGGCGCCGGTCGCCGCGCACAGCGCGACCAGCAGCCAGGCCGGTGACACCGGTCCGTGCACGCGCACCACCCCCGTTCGACGCCATGTCGAGGGATGCGATGCCCACCCCACGCGCAGCGCACGCGAGCGCAAGGGGGTGTACGGGGAGCGTTCGCCGGAGCACGGCGGGTGACCAGGGCGGATGAGGGGCCGCGAAAAGTCCTTTACTGGTGAAACACCTGTTAAATTATTTGCATGAGCAGCCGCCGCCTCCCCCTCACCCAGGCGCTCCGCCTCCAGGGACCCTCCGCCATCTGGTTCAAGCCCGCGCTCAGCGTGGTCGTGTCGACGGCCCCGCCCAACCTCCTCCTGCTGGCCCTCGGCCGCCTCGACCTCGCCCTCTACACGATGGCCGGCTCC
The DNA here is from genome assembly GCF_002154615.1 of Streptomyces recifensis. NCBI lineage: Bacteria > Bacillati > Actinomycetota > Actinomycetes > Kitasatosporales > Streptomycetaceae > Streptomyces > Streptomyces recifensis. The sequence goes on along the minus strand of NZ_MUNH01000723.1, from coordinate 150 downwards.
CTCTGCGCGCTCTACGGCCATCAGCGTCCCTACGCCGCCCGCGCCCGCGTCCTCACCGGAGTCGTGCTCGGCATGACGGCCGGGCTCGCCGTCGCCCTGCTCGCCTCGGCGCTCGCCCCCGGCCCCGTCGTCCTGGTGCTCGTCGGCGCC
>NZ_MUNH01000722.1:0-1684 GCF_002154615.1 Streptomyces recifensis | reverse complement strand
GCAGGACCAGGCTCCGCGACTCGACCCGCAGCCGGGTACCCGCCTTGCGCTCCCGCTCGTCGGGCACACCCTCGGGGTCGGCGGTGTCGATCAGGGTCGTCCAGCGCTCGCCGTACGACGCGGCGGGCAGCCGGAAGTCGACGGGCTCCCAGAAGCCGTTCAGCAACAGCAGGAAGGAGTCGTCGACGACCCGGCCTCCGTAGGCGTCCCGCTCGGCGATGGCGTCGCCGTTGAGGAAGACGCCCACCGAGTGCGCGTCACCGCGCCGCCAGTCCTGGTCGGTCATCTCACGCGCGTCGGGCCGCAGCCAGATCAGGTCGGGCAGCGGCTGCTTTTTCCGGGTCTCGGTCTCGCCGCGGAAGAAGCGGCGCCGGCGCAGCACGGGGTGCTCGGCGCGCAGGCCGATCAGGCGCCGGGTGAAGTCGACGAGGGCGCGCTGCTCGTCGGTGAGGTCCCAGTCGATCCAGGAGATCTCGTTGTCCTGGCAGTAGGCGTTGTTGTTGCCGCGCTGGGTCCGGCCGAGTTCGTCGCCGTGGCCGAGCATCGGGATGCCCTGGCTCAGCAGCAGGGTGGCCAGCAGGTTGCGCTGCTGGCGGGCCCGCAGTTCGAGCACGGCCGGGTCGTCGGTGTCGCCCTCCACCCCGCAGTTCCAGGACCGGTTGTCGCTCTCGCCGTCCCGGTTGCCCTCACCGTTGGCCTCGTTGTGCTTGTCGTTGTACGACACGAGGTCGCGCAGGGTGAAACCGTCGTGCGCCGTGACGAAGTTGACGCTGGCCCGCGGCCGGCGCCGGCTGGCCTGGTAGAGGTCGGAGGAACCGGTGAGCCGGGACGCGAACTCGCCCAGCGAACCGGGCTCGGCCCGCCAGAAGTCCCGTACGGCGTCCCGGTACTTGCCGTTCCACTCCGACCAGAGCTGGGGGAAGTTGCCGACCTGGTAGCCGCCCTCCCCCAGGTCCCAGGGCTCGGCGATGAGCTTGACCCGGCTGATCACCGGGTCCTGCTGGATGAGGTCGAAGAACGCCGACAGCCGGTCCACCTCGTGGAACTGCCGGGCCAGGGTCGCCGCGAGGTCGAAGCGGAACCCGTCGACATGCATCTCGGTCACCCAGTACCGCAGCGAGTCCATGATGAGCTGCAGCACGTAGGGGTGCCGCATCAGCAGGCTGTTGCCGGTGCCCGTGGTGTCGTAGTAGTGCGCCCAGTCACCGTCGACCAGGCGGTAGTACGAGGCGTTGTCGATGCCCCGGAAGGAGAGGGTGGGGCCCATCTCGTTGCCCTCGGCGGTGTGGTTGTAGACCACGTCGAGGATGACTTCGAGGCCGGCCGCGTGCATCGCCTTGACCATGGCCTTGAACTCGTTGACCTGCTGGCCGCGCGAGCCGAGAGCGGCGTAGGCGTTGTGCGGGGCGAAGAAGCCGATGGTGTTGTAGCCCCAGTAGTTGGACAGCCCCCGGTCGCGCAGCACACCGTCCTGCGCGAACTGGTGGACCGGCATCAGCTCCACCGCGGTGACGCCGAGCGAGGTCAGATGCCCGGTGACCGCGGGGTGGGCCAGCCCTGCGTAGGTGCCGCGCAGCCGCTCCGGCACGTCCGGGTGGGTCCGGGTCAGGCCGCGCACATGGGTCTCGTAGATGACGGACTCGGAGTAGGGGTGCCCCGGCGGGCGGTCGTCGCCCCAGTCGAA
>NZ_MUNH01000721.1:0-1663 GCF_002154615.1 Streptomyces recifensis | reverse complement strand
GTCCTGGGCGGGACTCCTCGGGCAATCGGACGGACAGCGGGGCGGTGAGCAGGGACAACGGATCGGGGCCGACGGGCCGGCCGGTGAGATAGGCACGGGTGAGGGTGCCCGCGGTGGCGAGATCGCCGACGAGGATGGCGCCGACGATCCGGTCCCCGCGCAGCACGAGCTTCTTGTAGGCCCCCCGGGTCGCGTCCCCGATGCGCAGCACGTCGGCGCCCTCCTCGGCCGCGTCACCGCACGCCCCGAACGCGGCGTACTCCACGAGGCCCGCGGTGAGCCGGGTCATGGGCCGGGAGCCGGTGTAGCGCGCCCCGGGGTCGGCGCCGGAGAGGCGGGCGGCGAGCACGTCGGCCTGCGCCCAGGCGTTCGTGGCCAGGGCGTACGGCGCGGTGCGGTGCTCGGCGCAGTCCCCGATGGCGTAGGTGTGCGGAGCGCAGGCGAGGCTGTCGTCGACGAGGATGCCGTGCCGTACGGGCAGTCCGGCCGCGCGGGCGAGGGCGGTGCGGGGGCGGACTCCGCAGGTGGCGACGACGAGGTCGGCGCTCGTCGGGGTGATGGCACCACCCGGCGTGGAGGCGAGGTGGACGGTGACGCCGAGGCGGGCCAGTGTGGTGTGCAGGGCGTTGCCGGCCTGGCTGTCCAGGTGGCGGTGGATCAGGTGGGGACCCTTGTGGACGAGGTGCACGGGCAGACCCCGGGCGGCCAGGGCGCGGGCTGTGCCGACGCCCAGTACGCCGCCGCCGATCACCACCGCGCGGGTGGCGGTGTCGGCGTGCCGGGAGATACGGGCGGCATCGGCGAGGGAGCGCAGCGTGTGCGCACCTTCCGCGCATGCCCGTACGGGCTCGGCGCCCGTGGCCAGGACCAGTTCGTCGTAGGTCTCGCGGCTCCCGTCGGCGAGCGTGAGCGCCCGGTCGCGGACGTCCACCGCCACCACCTCGGTCCCGGTGCGCACGCGCGCGCCCCCGGTCGGCAGAGCCGGCGCGCCGGACCGGTACCGCCCGGCGAGGACATCGGCCAAGAGCGCCCTGTTGTAGGGCGGTTCTGGCTCGGCCCCGTACAGGACCGTCTCCGTACGCCCGGCATGAGCCTGAAGCTGCTGGGCCAGGCGTGCGGCGGCCATTCCGGCGCCGACCACGGCGATGCGGCGGGACCTCACGCGCCGACCGCCACCGGCTCGGCGGGTGCGCAGACCCGGGGGAGTACCGCCTTCTCCACCTGTACCGCGCACACCTTGAACTCCGGCATCCGGGAGACCGGGTCGAGCGCCGGGTTGGTGAGCAGGTTCGCGCGTCCCCCGCCGGGCCAGTGGAACGGCATGAACACCGTGTCCGGCCGGATGGCCGCGCTGAGGCGGGCCGGGACGGTGACGGTGCCCCGGCGACTGGTGACCGTTACCAAATCGCCTTCTCTTACGTCGAGTTGAGCGGCCGGATCGGGGTGCAGTTCCACGTACGGACCGGGCGCGGCGGCGGTCAGCTCCGGCACCCGGCGGGTCTGCGCGCCGCTCTGGTAGTGGGCGACGGTCCGTCCCGTGGTCAGGTACAGCGGATACGTGTCGTCGGGCTCCTCGGCGGCGGGCCGGTGGGAAGGCGCGGTGAAGCGGGCGCGGCCGTCGGGGTGGGCGAAACGGTCCAGGAAGAGGCGCGGGGTGCCGGGG
>NZ_MUNH01000720.1:0-1261 GCF_002154615.1 Streptomyces recifensis | reverse complement strand
GGCCATGGGGTGCCTCCTGGGCGGGCCGTCAGCCGGCCGTGCCGGTCACAGCAGCGTGAACCGGACCTCGGGCGGGATGAACATCGAGTCGGTCTCGGTGACGCCGAACGCCCGGTAGAACGCCGGGACATGGCCGAGGACGGCGTTGCAGCGCACCTGGGGCGGGGCGTGCCGGTCGTGGGCGAGCCGCTCGCGCATCCGGCCCGGTGTGCGCTTGACCCGCCACATCGTCGCCCACAGCGCGAAGAACCGGCGCCTTTGGACCTCCCGTTCGCTCTCGGTGAGCGCGGAGGCGGCCAGGTGGGCGGCGAACGCGGTGTGCGCGACGGTGAGCCCGGTGATGTCGGCGATGTTCTCCCCCGCCGTCCGGGCACCGCTGACATGCTCCCCGTCCAGCCCGTCGGGGACGTAGCGGTCGTAGTGGTCGATGAGCAGGGCGGTGCGCCGGGTGTACTCGGCGCGGTCCTCCTGGCTCCACCACTCGCGCAGCCGGCCCTCGCCGTCGTAGCGCGAACCCCGGCTGTCGAAGGCGTGGGACATCTCGTGGCAGACGACCGAGCCCAGCAGGGCGAAGTTGCGGGTCATGTCGCCGCCGGCGTCGAACAGCGGCGGCTGCAGCAGGGCGGCGGGGACGACGACCTGGTTCAGGCCGTGCCGGTAGTAGGCGGTGACCGCCTGCGGCGGCACCTTCCACTCCCCCCGGTCCACCGGCCCGCCGAGCCGGCCCAGCTGGCGCTCGAAGCAGCGGGCGCGGCCCCGGCGCACGTTGCCCAGCAGGTCGGCCGGGTCGGTGTGCAGCGGGCCGCGGCCGGCGGTGTCGTGGGGGTGGCCGAGTTCCACGCGCAGGGCGTCCAGCTTCGCCAGCGCCGCCGTCCGCGTGGCCGCCGTCATCCAGCCGGCCTGTTCCAGGCAGCCCCGGTAGGCCGTGCGCAGGGCGTCCACCAGGTCGGCGGCGGCCTTCAGGGTGCCGGGCGCGAGATGGCGGTGCAGGTAGCGCTCGCCCACCTCGTCGCCCAGGACGGTCTGCACGAAGGACGTCGCCCGCATCCAGCGCGGCCTGGACGTACGGGAGCCGGTCAGGACCTGGCCGTAGAAGCGGAAGTTCTCCGCGAACAGCGCGGCCGGGGCGAACGGGGCCGCCTCGTGCACCTGCGACCACACCAGCCACAGCTTCAGCTCCTCCAGGCTGTGCGCGTCCCACCAGGCGTCCAGCGCCGGGCGGTAGGGGCCCGGGCGGATCTGGAGGCGGGCCCGTTCGCCC
>NZ_MUNH01000719.1:0-765 GCF_002154615.1 Streptomyces recifensis | reverse complement strand
CGCCCAACCTCCGACCGCGCACGCGAAGCCCTCTTCTCCACCTGGCAGTCCCTCCTCGGCACCCCCCTGGACGGCGAACGAGTCCTGGACCTCTACGCCGGCTCCGGCGCGGTCGGAGGTTGGGCGGGTTCCTGTGCCGGGCGGCACGGAGAGGCGCCGTCCGCCTGCCGTGCCGGCGATCACGCGGGTCATGTGAGCGGTCCTTCTTCTTGGGGTTCTTCTATTTTCGCAGGTGGTGGGGGGTCTGCTGGCGCGTTGGCGGGTGCGGGTGCCCGGGGCTTGATCACGCCGTTCCCCGCGCCCCTTCGGGGAAGGACACCTCAGCCCTTTTCCAGGTACTGCTCCCTCTCCTCGTCCAGGAGGGCCTCCAGGGCTGTGCGCAGGCCGGGAAGGCGCTCCAGCTCCGGGTCCGCCGCCACCAGCGCCGACGCCTCCTCCCGTGCCTCCGCGATGATTTCCTCATCCTCGATCACCTCCAGGACGCGGAGGCTGGTGCGGGCGCCGGACTGGGCCTGGCCGAGGACGTCGCCCTCGCGGCGTTGTTCGAGGTCGATGCGCGAGAGTTCGAAGCCGTCGAGGGTGGAGGCGACGGCGTTGAGACGCTGGCGGGCCGGGCTCGCCTCGGGCATCTCGCTGACCAGGAGACACAGGCCGGGGGCCGAGCCGCGGCCGACGCGGCCGCGCAGCTGGTGGAGCTGGGAGACGCCGAAGCGGTCGGCGTCCATGATGACCATCGCCGTGGCGTTGGGGACGTTGACGCCGACC
>NZ_MUNH01000718.1:0-791 GCF_002154615.1 Streptomyces recifensis | reverse complement strand
GGCCGCGAACGCGGGTACGCCTACTTCCTGTACCCGCCGGAGAAGCCGCTCACCGAGACCGCGCACGAACGGCTCGCCACCATCGCCCAGCACACCGAGATGGGCGCCGGCATGTACGTCGCCATGAAGGACCTGGAGATCCGCGGCGCGGGCAACCTGCTCGGCGGCGAGCAGTCCGGCCACATCGCGGGGGTCGGTTTCGACCTCTACATGCGCATGGTGGGCGAGGCCGTGGCCGACTACCGGCGCCAGCTGGAGACCGGGGAGCCTGGGGCGGGAGGCGTGGAGGAAGCGCCGCTCGAGGTCAAGGTCGAGCTGCCGGTCGACGCGCACGTCCCGCACGACTACGCGCCGGGCGAGCGGCTGCGCCTCCAGGCATACCGGTCCATCGCCTCCGCCAACTCGGAGGAGGACATCAAGGCCGTCCGCGAGGAACTCACCGACCGCTACGGCAAGCTGCCTGAGCCGGTGGAGAACCTGCTGCTCGTCGCCGGTCTGCGCATGCTCGCGCGGGCCTGCGGGGTGGGCGAGATCGTCCTCCAGGGCACCAACATCCGCTTCGCGCCGGTGGAGTTGCGCGAGTCGCAGGAGCTGCGGCTGAAGCGGCTGTACCCGGGCTCGGTCATCAAGCCGACCGCGCACCAGGTGCTGGTGCCGCGTCCCAAGACGGCCAAGGTCGGCGGCAAGCCGCTGGTCGGCCGGGAACTCCTGGGCTGGGTCGGGGAGTTCCTGGCGTCGATCCTGGGTTCCTGAGGCGGTTGGCCCGTCGGGCACGGACTGGTCGAGAGGGC
>NZ_MUNH01000717.1:0-953 GCF_002154615.1 Streptomyces recifensis | reverse complement strand
CCCGACCTGGCCGCCACCCTGCGCGCCAACACGGACGTCCTCGCGGACCACGCATCCGACTCCCTCTGGGACTCGGCACCCCATGCGGTTCTCGACCGCGCCGGTGAGAGCCTGAGCAGATCGGGGCTCGTGGCACCCGCCGTCGCCTACTGGCAGAGACTGGCCGCCGATTGCGAGCGGCGGATGGGCCAGGAGCACCTGCGGACCCTGACGTCGCGCAGCGCCCTGGCCGGTGCCTATGCGGACGCCTGGCGGTTGTCGGAGGCAATTGGTCTTCAGGAGCGGCTGCTCGCCGACTGCCGGCGGCTGCTGGGAGACCAGCACCCTCTCACCCTCGGCGTACGGAACAATCTCGCGATCTCCTACGGGAAGACGGGATGCACCGAGGAGGTCGTCGGCCTGTTCGAGCGCCTGGTCGTCGACTGCGAGCGGCAGTTCGGGGTCAAGCATCCCCACACCCTGACGGCTCGGAACAACCTGGCCGCCGCCTACCGGGAGGTGGGACGGGTCGTGTGGGCGGTCGGTCTTCAGAAGTGGGTGATCGCCGACAGCGAACGGCTGTTGGGAGCCGTGCATCCCGACACCCTGGGCGCACGCCTCAATCTCGTCAACTGCTATTGGCAGGCCGGCCTGGTGGAGGAAGCCGGTGGGCTGCTCACCGAGTTGATCGCCGATTGCGAGCGGGTGCTCGGGGACGCGCACCCCGAGACTCTGAACGTCCGTGGTCACCTCGCCTATTACTACTGGCGGGCCGGGCGCGTGGAGGAGGCGGTCGCCCGGCTCGAGGCGCTGGTCGCCGACAGGGAGCGGCTGATGGACCCCGACCATCCCGAGACGTTGACGGGCCGGGGCAATCTCGCTGTCGCCCACTGGGAGGCCGGGCGCAGGGAAGAGGGCCTCAGGCTCCTGCGTCGGTCGGTGGCGGATCTCGACCGGGTGCTGGGCAGCGGGCA
>NZ_MUNH01000716.1:0-1915 GCF_002154615.1 Streptomyces recifensis | reverse complement strand
CCTGATCGCGGCGGCCGTCGCCCTGGTCGTCACCGTGGCCACCGCGCTGACGCTCAACCGCGACGACGGTGACCCCTCGGCACACGACACCACCACCGGCCGGGCAACCGCCGCCCCCCTCACCGTGAGCACCCGCACCTACGGCTGGGACGACCCCCAGTGCGAGGGGAAGTACCTCGTCGACCGGCCTCCCGCCGAGGTGGCCCCGCCGGTGATGGGGCAGGACGTACCGGGCTGGGTGAAGGCACACCGGGCCATCGCCGCCGACGAGCAGCGCGTGGCGCTGACCGTCCAGGGCATCGGTGACGAGGCCGTCGTCATCGAGTCCATGCACGTCGGTGTGGCCGACTCCGGGCCGCCGCCTGCCTGGAACGCGTACCTCGGCTCCTCCGGCTGCGGCGGAGGCGTCGAGACGAGGTCCTTCGACACGGACCTCGACGCCCCCCACCCCGTACTGTCCCCGAAGGCCGGCCAACGCGGCTTCCCCTACAAGGTCAGCCGCACCGACCCCGAGGTCCTCTACATCACCGCCCACGCCGCCACCCACGACGTCCGCTGGTACGTGGACCTCCAGTGGAACAGCGGCGGCCGCCAGGGCACGATCCGCATCAACGACCACGGCGAGACCTTCCGCACGAGCGGGAGCCGGGGGCGCCCGGTGTACGAGTTCCTGGTGGGCGGGACGCATTGGTACCGGGACGCGTGATCCCCGCTCCGGACGGCGAAGAGGGCCCCGGCCGATGAGAAAGGCCCAGGTCGACGACCCGGGCCTTTCTCCTCACGGCTGCCGGCTCAGAAGAGGCCCTTGAACCCGTTCCAGCCGGTGCCGATCTGCACCCGCCCGCCGTACTTGCCGGCTCCCGTGGAGGCGTACCGCCACAGCTTCCCGGCGGTGTCCCGCGCCAGCAGGTCGCTGCGTCCGTCACCGGTGAGGTCACCGGTGCCGACGAGCGCCGAGTAGCCCTTCAGGCCGCCGCCGACCCGCACCCGCTTGGTCAGGCCGCCGGTGGACGTCCCGAAGTACTCCCACAGCACACCGGCGGAGTCGACCCCGAGCACGTCGCCACGTCCGTCACCGTTCAGGTCGCCGGCGCCGACGACCTGCTTGTACAGCTTCCAGTTCGTCTGGATGCGGACCCGGGACTTCAGCCGGTGGTCGGCCGTGCCCGCGTGGAAGTAGAGGTCACCGGTGGACGCCTGCCGCGTGATCAGGTCGGGGAAACCGTCCCCGTTCAGGTCCCCCGGCGAGGTCAGCTTGTCGTAACGGGCCCAGCCGGAGCTGATGGCGGTGTACGGGGACGAGGCGGTGACGACCTTCCCGCACCCCGGGCGGTAGGCCCGCAACTGGTCACCCACGCGTGCGAGCACGTCGACGCACCGGTCGCCGTCCACGTCGCCGAAGGGCACCAGCACGGTCCCGGCGGTGAACTTGTTGCCGGATCCGGCGACGCGGGACGACAGCTTCCCGGACCCGGTGCCCTTGTACAGGGACACGGCTCCGGCCGCGTCGGTCACCAGCAGGTCGCCGAACCCGTCCGCACCGGCCATGTCCCGCCACACGGCGGCACCGCGGGTCACCGGCAGCGTCCCGGACAAGGAGAGGTCCGCCTGGACTCCGTCGGCGGGCTTCGCGGCCAGGGTCCAGGTGTAGGTGCCGTTCGGTACGTACGCCCCGGCCGCGTTCCTGCCGTCCCACGACGGAGCGACCAGGCCGCGGGCCTCCCCGCCGGTGAGGGTCCGCACCGTTTTGCCGGTCGCCTTGTTCCTGAAGGTCAGCGACCAGGAGGCCGCGGGCTTCGACAGCCACCAACGCGGCTTCCAGGAAACGGACGTGACGTCCATGGCCGGGGTGTCGGAGTCGATGACGGCGATCTTCGAGGCAGGCACGCCCGAGGGGACGATCCGTACCCGGCGG
>NZ_MUNH01000715.1:0-579 GCF_002154615.1 Streptomyces recifensis | reverse complement strand
GCGGGCGCCGCCGGGTACGTCTACAAGGACGTCGACCCCGACGCCCTCGCCGCCGCCATCCGCTCCGTGCACGCCGGGCACATCCTGCTCCAGCCCGAGGTCGCCGACGCCCTCCTCACCCAGGAAGAGGCCAACTCGGGTCAGAGCAGGGGAAGTTCACTCACCGAACGGGAACGCGAGGTGCTCGGCCTCATCGCCGACGGTCGCTCCAACCGGGAGATAGCCCGCGCCCTGGTCCTCTCCGAGAAGACCGTCAAGACGCACGTCTCCAACATCCTCATGAAACTCGACCTCGCCGACCGCACCCAGGCCGCCCTGTGGGCCGTACGCCACGGCATGACCGACTGAGCCGGGACGTCAGTGCCGCTCGCGCTCCTCCACCACCGAGTTGTACGCCGCCACCCGCGCCCGCCGCGCCGTCCGCTCCACCGGGCGCAGCGCCTCGGCCCGGGCTCCCATCTCCGAGGCACTCACCGCCCCGCCGTGGCCCCGCTCCTGGGCCAGCGAGACCAGGAGTCCCACCCGCCCCGCCAGCTCCAACACCCGTGCCGCCCGTGGCGGATACCCCGGCGCCAGCAC
>NZ_MUNH01000714.1:0-2804 GCF_002154615.1 Streptomyces recifensis | reverse complement strand
CCGCAGGCCTGCGGGGACAGGCAGGGAGGACTCGCTCGACACAACGAGGCGCAGGTGCAGCTCGCAGCTGACCGTGGTGTTCATAAGCGCCAGGGCCTTTCGCTCAGTGTGCGCTCGGGGATTCGCACGTCGGCGAAATCGACATGCCACCTACGGTGCCGTTGTAAACCCCTTCGAGGGTTTTGCGTGGCTTTAGGTACCTCTTCCGGCCGAGAAGTGATACGAGATCTGCCACCATTCCAGTGACTCATTCGTTCCGGTAGGGTTTGACCGTATGAATACGGGGAGTGACGAGCCGGGAGAGGTCGCCGTGGTGCCGGACGGGGCGGGGACGAGCGAGGGGCCGGCCGACGACGGGCTGGGCTCGCGGGCGCCGGAGTTCGTCAAGCGACGCAGGGCCCTGCACCTGAGCTGGCAGGTCGGTGTCTTCGTGATCGGCCTCGCCGTGGTCGTGGCGGGCATCATCATGCTCCCGCTGCCCGGCCCGGGCTGGGTCGTGATCTTCGGCGGCATGGCGATCTGGGCGACGGAGTTCGTCTGGGCCCAGCTCGTGCTCCGCTGGACCAAGCGCAAGGTCACCGAGGCCGCGCAGAAGGCGCTGGACCCCAAGGTGCGGCGCCGCAACATCACCCTGACCGTGATCGGGCTGGTGATCATCGGGGTGCTGGCCGGGATCTACCTCTGGAAGTTCGGCGTCGTCGCGCCCTGGAGGATCAAGGACCAGTGAGCCGGTGCCGCAGGTGGTCACAGGTACCCGCTGACATGGGGTAATGTTCTTCCTGCGCCCAGGGCGATTAGCTCAGTGGGAGAGCGCTTCGTTCACACCGAAGAGGTCACTGGTTCGAACCCAGTATCGCCCACCCTGGTCCGAAGGCCCGTCTGCGAACAGCAGGCGGGCCTTCGGCGTGTGCACGTAAAAGGCGGCGGGGAAATACGGACGATATTCCGATGGAAAGCGTCCGGATTTCCCGCAAGTGCGACAACATGTGAATTCACCGTGTCGCCAAGTCCCCTTTGCGCACCCTGTTCTGATTCCCGGTCATGTCCATCCGGCACCGCGCGTACGGGACTCGGGGTGCCGGGTGGGCACCGGCGGTTTGGACTCACCCCGCCCGGACCTGTATGGTTCAGTGCGTTGCCGGGCGATTAGCTCAGTGGGAGAGCGCTTCGTTCACACCGAAGAGGTCACTGGTTCGAACCCAGTATCGCCCACCGGCACGAGGAGCCGGTCCGCACTCAGCGGGCCGGCTCTTCCGCTGTCCGGGGCCGCGCACACCGCCCCGGCTACGCCGCGGCCGACAGCTCCTGGCGCAGCGGCCACTCCGTACTCACCAGCTCCGGCGACCCGCTGCGCGCGAACCACGCCTGGAGACCCCGCGCCTGCGCCGCGTGCCAGCCCACCTGCAACGCGTGCAACTCCGCCGGGGACAACCGCTCCAGCCGCGCCGCGAACCGGCGCCCCATCGCCCGCACCACGTCCAGCGCCGCCATCGCGTCCGCCGCCGCGTCGTGGGCGCCCCGCAGCTCCACCCCGTACTGCTCGCACAGATCGCCCAGCGTGCGGCGGCCCTTGCGGTAGCGGTCCAACTGCTTGTCCATGACCCTCGGGTCCAGCACCCGCAGCGGCGCCGATTCGAACCAGCGGTCCAGCGACGACGCCCGGTGGCGGCGCAACTCCCGGTCCAGCAGGGTCAGATCGAAGGGCGCGTTCATCACCACCAGCGGCCGGCCCATCGCCGTGTGCTCCGCCAGCTGCTGGGCTATCTCGTACACCACCGGCGCCGGCCAGCGGCCGTTGCGCTGGAGGTGCTCCTCCGTCAGCCCGTGCACCGCCGTCGCCCCCTCGGGCACCGGCACCCCCGGGCTGACCAGCCAGCGGCTCACCCGCGGCCGTGTCCCCGGCGCGTCCTGGACGACGACGGCGGCCGACACGATCCGGTCGGTCTCGACGTCCACGCCCGTCGTCTCCGTGTCGAAGGCGGCCAGCGCCCCTTCGTACCAGCACGTCATCCCAACCCAACTCCTCGTCCGCGCATGGCGGCTGACGATCCGTCTTCTGCCCGTTTGGTGATACCCGGCCCGTTTGCGCCGTACGCCGGGAGGAGACAACAGGAGTACGGGTCTTTGCAGTTCAGCGGCCCGCAGTGGGGAAACCCCCGGTTCGGAAGGCTGTTGTCCCATGGCCATGGCCCAGCCCGAGCGGGGCGGGCTGCTGCCCGACCGCACGGGTCACCTTCGCGGCACCCTCGCCACCACCGCCTGCATGGAGACCCTGCAGGTCGGTTATCTGCACGCGGTCGCCGCCGCGGCCGGCTGCTCGCTGTCCCAGCCGTTCCCCGACAACGGCATCGACTGGCACGTCAGCCACAGCGCCCCCGGCCACACCGTGGACGACGAGGTCACCATCAAGGTGCAGCTCAAGTGCACCTACCAGCTCGCCCCCCGGCCCCCCGGCCCCACCTTCTCCTTCACGCTGGACAACGACCACCTGCGCAAACTCGCCCGCACCCCCGTCTCGGTGCACAAGATCCTCGTCGTCATGATCGTCCCGCGCTCCCAGGACGACTGGCTGCGCGCCGGACACGACCGGCTCGACCTCAGACACTGCTGCTACTGGGTCAACCTCGCCGGACACCCCGTCACCGGACGGACCCGCACCACCGTCCGCGTCCCCACCGCGCGCATCTTCGACGACCGCGCCCTCTGCGAGATCATGACGCGCGTCGGCACCGGAGGCAGGCCATGACAAGCCCCGAAGAACCCCTGCGCATGCTCCGTCCCCACCCTGCCTCCTATACACCTCT
>NZ_MUNH01000071.1:3046-3737 GCF_002154615.1 Streptomyces recifensis | reverse complement strand
CTACGGGCCGGCTGACCCCTACGGCGGCGGCCCCCAGGGCCCGGGCGGCCCCTATGGGGGAGGCGGCCCTTACGGGGGCGGCCCCCAGGGCCCGGGCGGCCCCTACGGAGGAGGCGGCCCTTACGGGGGTGGCCCTTACGGGGGCGGCCCCGGCCGCCCGGGCGACCCCCTGGCCGGCATGCCCCCGCTCGCGGACAGCGGCAAGCGCACCATCGCCCGCATCATCGACATGATCATCGTCGGTATCGCCGTCTGGCTGCTGACCTGGGCCTTCGGGGTGCACCAGTACGACGTGAACGGCGACCGGATGGAGGTCGGCAAGTCGCTCGGCCAGTCCGTCATCGCCGCCGTGCTGTACGTCGCCTACGACACCATCCTGATCGCCCGCACCGGACAGACGCTCGGCATGCGCTGGCTCAAGATGCGGGTGGCCAACCTGCACGACGGCGCCACCCCCTCCCGGCAGTCCTCGCTGATCCGGGCGCTGGTGCTGTGGCTGCCGTTCGCCTTCTGCTGCGCCTGTATCTGGACGGCGATCTGCGGCGGCTGGAGCTACTTCGACCGCCCGTACAAGCAGGGCCTGCACGACAAGGCGGCGAAGACCGTGGTGGTCGCCACCACCTGACCGGGCCGGGACACGGCGCGCCGGAGCGGCGGGCGGGGGAGGAGCCCCCGGCCCGCCGCTCCGGCG
>NZ_MUNH01000071.1:0-3025 GCF_002154615.1 Streptomyces recifensis | reverse complement strand
CGGCCAGCGCGATGACGGCGACACCGATGCCCGAACCGGTCTGGGACAGGGCCAGCATGGCGACGGTGGAGAGGATCACGGTGCAGGAACCGTAGACGAGCTGTGCGACGGTCGGACGAGGCATGGCAATCGTGTCCTCGGAAGACGGGGGTAGGGGGTGTGCGGGGCGCCGTTTCGGCTCTATTCGCGTGCATGCCCGAGTCCTGTGCCAGGTAAGCCCCGCCTCACCCCGGGGGGCGGTGCACAGGGGGCGCACGGAGTCATGACCCACGCGAACTGGGCTGATGTGCGCGCCCGTTCTGCCGTAGCACGTGTTCGTAAAGCGGACGCCAACTCCGCATAGTGCACTTGTCCTGCTCAAGTCAAGGTCTGTCTTTTCTGCTGATCCTCTAGTCAAATTACGGCACTTGACTACACGCGTTGATCGTGCGCGCACGGAATCTTCCAAGGTCCGGAACCCTCCTGCCGTGCGCGCGGCGCGGGGGAGGATCTCAAGTGACCAGCAGACCCTGGATGTTCAGAGCCGCGGCGATAGGCGTGGCCCTCGCGGCGTCGTCCGCCACCTTCGCCACGTTCGCCGTGGCCGAGGCCGGCACGATGGCCCGCCCGGCGGCCGAGAACCGGCACGACCCGGCCCCGGCCGGACAGCGGGAGCACGACCTCGACGGCCCGCTGAGCAAGACCCAGGAGGCTCAGCGCCAGGAGGCCCTGAACCAGCTCATCGCCGGCAAGGCCACGACGAAGGAGCGCAACGGCTCCAAGGTCGTCGAGCTCAAGAGCAAGAAGGGCGACGGCAAGTACGTCGAGCTGAGCCGGGAGAAGACCGACAAGATCTTCACCATCCTGGTGGAGTTCGGGGACCAGACGGACCCCAAGTTCGGCGGCACCCCCGGCCCGCTGCACAACAAGATCGCCGCGCCGGACCGCACGAAGGACAACTCCACTGCCTGGCAGGCGGATTACAACCAGCAGCACTACCAGGACCTCTACTTCGGCACCGGTGCCAAGACCGAGTCGCTGAAGAAGTACTACGAGAAGCAGTCCTCGGGCCGCTACTCGGTCGAGGGCGAGGTCTCGGACTGGGTCAAGGTCCCCTACAACGAGGCCCGTTACGGCAACAACGCCTGCGGCCAGACCAACTGCACCAGCGTGTGGAACGTGGTCAGCGACGGCCTGAAGTCCTGGGTCGCCGGGCAGAAGGCGGCCGGCAAGTCGGACGCCGCCATCAAGGCCGACCTGGCCCAGTACGACCAGTGGGACCGCTACGACTACGACGGCGACGGCGACTTCAACGAGCCGGACGGCTACGTCGACCACTTCCAGATCGTGCACGCCGGTGAGGACGAGTCCGCCGGCGGCGGCGCCGAGGGCGAGAACGCCATCTGGGCGCACCGCTGGTACGCGTTCGGCACCGACGCGGGCGCGACCGGCCCGGCCGGCAACAAGCTCGGCGGCGCCCCGGTGGGCGACACCGGTGTCTGGGTCGGCGACTACACCATCCAGCCGGAGAACGGCGGACTCGGCGTCTTCGCCCACGAGTACGGCCACGACCTCGGTCTGCCGGACGAGTACGACACGGCCGGCGGCGACAACTCCACCGGTTTCTGGACCCTGATGTCCTCCGGTTCCTGGCTCGGCACCGGCAAGGACTCCATCGGTGACCTGCCCGGCGACATGAACGCGTGGGACAAGCTCCAGCTCGGCTGGCTGACCTACGACACCGCCAAGGCGGGCGTCTCCTCCTGGCACAAGCTCGGTCTCGCGGAGTACAACACCAAGTACCGCCAGGCCCTGTTGGTCACGCTGCCGGACAAGGCGGTCAAGACCGAGATCGTCACCCCGGCCCAGGGCGCGACCCAGTGGTGGAGCGGCAGCGGTGACAACCTCAAGAACACGCTGACCCGTTCGGTCGACCTGACCGGCAAGTCCAAGGCCACGCTGGGCCTGGACGGCTGGTACGACATCGAGGCCGGCTACGACTACCTCTACGCCGAGGTCTCCACGGACGGCGCCAACTGGACCGCCCTGGACGGCACGGTGGACGGGCAGCCGATCCCGCGCGACGGCTCCGACAAGCCCGCGCTGACCGGCACGGTCGACGGCTACAAGAAGCTGTCGTACTCGCTGGACGCGTACGCGGGCCAGAAGATCCAGCTCCGCTTCCGCTACCAGACCGACGGTGGCGTGGCGCTGAAGGGCTTCGCGGCCGACGAGATCACGGTCACCGCGGACGGCACCCCGCTGTTCTCCGACAACGCCGAGTCGGCCGACGCCGCTTGGGCCGCGAGCGGGTTCTCCCGCATCGGCGCGTCCTTCACCAAGGAGTACGCGCAGTACTACCTCGCCGAGAACCGTCAGTACGTGTCGTACGACAAGACGCTGAAGGTCGGTCCGTACAACTTCGGCTTCGCCGGCACCGAGCGGCCCGACTGGGTGGAGCACTACCCGTACCAGGACGGCCTGTTGATCTGGAAGTGGGACACCTCCCAGGCGGACAACAACACCAACGCGGACGCGCACCCCGGTACCGGTCTGATCCTGCCGGTCGACGCCCACCCGAAGGCGCTGAAGTGGTCCGACGGGACGCTGCTGCGCAACCGGATGCAGGCGTACGACTCGCCGTTCTCGCTGGACCCGACGGACGGGATCACGCTGCACAAGGCGGGCCAGGTGACGAAGATCAAGGCGCAGAACGGGGTGTCGGTCTTCAACGACCGCACCCACACGTACTGGGACCCCTCGAACCCCACCGGTGGCGTGAAGGTCACTGACACCAACACCAAGATCAAGATCAAGAAGCAGGCGGACGACGGCTCCACGATCGAGCTGGAAGTCGGCCCCGCGGCGAAGTAAGCGACATCTTCGCAGGTCAGAGACGTATCGGCGGTGACCCCCTAGCGGGTCGCCGCCGATCGTGTTTAGGTGCGTCCTGTGGACCGCTTATTGACACCTGACTGAACGGGGGCGTGACCGCATGGCCGCAGGAGGCTTCTGCAAGCTGCCCGGCGGGACGGTCGTGGTGGCG
>NZ_MUNH01000713.1:0-5183 GCF_002154615.1 Streptomyces recifensis | reverse complement strand
TGCCGACGCTGCCGCGCCGCCGGGCGCCGAGGTCGAGCCGCCTCAGGGAGAACCCGGCGAGCTGCTCCCGCATCTCGTACGCCGGGCAGTCCGCGTCCACCTCCCACACCGCGCAGCCCGACTCGGCGAGCGCCCGCAGCAACGGGCCCTTCTCGGTGCGTACGGCGGGGTCGACGGTGAGGACGGTGCCGACGCCGTTCTGGATGAGCGCCCGCTCGACCTGCTCGCCGCAGGTCAGCACCGGGAGCCCGGTGCTGCCGTCCGGGTGGTCGGTGACCACGCCGACGGGGCGTACCCCGCAGTCCGGCTGCCGCAGCAGCGCGGCGGCGACCCGCTGGGCGGTCGCGGCGGGGCCGATCACCAGCGCGGTGCTCGGCAGCCGCAGCCGCCGCACGCGGCGGCTGCGGTGCACGGCCGCCCGGCCGACGCAGGCGACCACCGCGTGCGCGGCCCAGCCGGCGGCCAGCGCGGCCGGGGTCAGGGCGCGGCCGGGTTCCAGAGCGGCGGTCAGCGTGCCGAGCCCCAGCCAGACCACCGCGATCCGGCCGCAGACGGACGGGAGTTCGTCGAGCACACCGGTCACCGCGCGCGCCGGGCGCGGCCGCAGCAGCAGGGCGCCGGTGACCAGGGCGGCCACGACGAGCGGCCCGCGCACGGCCGCGTCCAGTACGAGCGCGCCGGCCACGGCGGCGGCGAGGTCGGCGGTGAGCAGCGGCAGGGGCGAGACGGCGGGGGAGTGCGGGCGCCGGGCCGGGAACCGGAAGCCCCGCGCGGGCCGTACGGCGTACCCGGACTCCATGCCGGAGGCGCTGGGCGAGGGGACGATGCTTTCCGCGGTCACGGGTGGGTCGACTCCCTGCGCTCGGTGGGCACGGACGGCAGGGTGCCGAGGAGGTCGCGGTAGAGGTCCGCGATCCGCTCGGCGGTCACCCGTACGTCGTGCGTGGTCAGGACGTGCCGGCGGCCGCGGTCGCCGAGGTCCGCGCGCAGAGGTGCGTCGCACAGCAGCCCGGTCACGGCGGTGGCCAGCGCGTCCGGGTCCTCCGGCGGCACCAGGCAGCGTCCGGCGAGCGCGGGCGGCAGGCTCTCGCGGGCGCCGTCCACGTCGCTGAGCACCACGGGCCGGGCGCAGGCCAGCGCCTCCAGCGGGGCCAGCGCCATGCCCTCCCAGCGCGAGGGCAGCACCACCAGGTCGGCGGCCCGGTACCAGGGCAGCACGTCGGCGACCTCACCCGCGAACCGCACGCGCGGTCCCGCCAGTTCACCCAGCCTCTCCCGGTCGGGCCCGTCGCCGACCAGCACCAGCCGGGCCTCCGGCAGGACCGTCAGCACCCGCTCCCACGCGGCCAGCAGCACGTCCTGGCCCTTCTGCGGGCACAGCCGCCCGACACACACCACCAGCGGTCCGGCCCCGAGGCCGGGCAGCCCGGCGCGAGCCGCCGGGGCGGGCGCGGGGGAGAACCGTTCGAGGTCGATGCCGTTGCGCACCACGGCGTACGCGGCGCGCACCCCGGCGCGTACGCCGGTCTCACGCTCCGCCTCGCTGACGCACACCACCCGTTCGGCCCAGCGCGCGGCGAACCGCTCCCAGCGCCGGGCGAGCGCGGCGGTGACCCCGCCGGTGGCCTCGAAGGACCAGGCGTGCGGCTGGAAGACGGTCGGGACACGGCCGCGCAGGGCGAGACGGGCGGCCAGACCGGCCTTGGCGCTGTGCGCGTGCACCAGTGCGGGCCGTACCTCCCCGACGAGGCGGGCGAGCCGCCGTACCTCGCCGGACAGCGCGGGACCCGGGGACCGGGTGGCCCGCCAGAGCCGCACCTCGGCGCCTATCTCCTGTGCCTCCGTGGCCAGTCGGCCGCCCGGACAGGCGATCACGACGCGCACGCCCGCCGCGAGCTGGGCCCGCGCCAGGTCGAGCACGACCCGCGCGACTCCGCCGTCGACGGGCTGCGAAACATGCAGCACCCGTTCTCGGGCGTCGGAAACTGGCTGGTGCATGGGCGGGATACCTCGCTCACAGGGGCGCTCGGATCTGATCGGGACCGCGCCTCGCTGCCGGGCGTCCTCCGCGGTGAAGAGCACACCGGCCCTCGCCGCGTCCCGGTGGGGAACGAGCAGGTGGCCCGGCGGGTCACCGGCGCGCCCGCGCGCCGCGCCCGAGATCGGCCACCCTCGGGCCCGCGTCCGGACGGCCTGGCGTACCCGGCCTGACGCATGACCCGTACGCGTCCTGTCGCGCCGGTCGTGCGCTCCGGTACGTCGTCCGGTGGACCCGCGCCCGGCCACTTCCGTGCGCCCGGCGTACGACGGCGCGGCACGCTGCCTCCCTGAAGCGTGAGCCGGTGGCCGCCACGCACGGCGTCCGGACCTGGTACGGAGGAGAGGGCCGCGACTCTAGTGAGCGCGGGGGTCCGAGCGGCGCAACGACGCGGGTGGGCCTCGCATGCGGCCCCGGTTTTCGCGGAGATCACCCCTTTGGCGGCACAACCCCTCGCGGCGGCTCGCGTTGACACTGCGTCGGGCAGCCCGCCCGGATGTTTGTCTCGAATTTCAAGGAGTACCTCTCCATGTCGCGTATCGCGAAGGGTCTGGTCCTGACCTCCGCCGCCGTGGCGGCCGTCGCCGGCGGTGCCGGTATCGCCGCTGCCGACTCCGGCGCGCAGGCCGTCGCCGCGAACTCGCCGGGCGTCCTGTCGGGCAACGTCGTCCAGATCCCGGTCCACGTGCCGGTCAACATCTGCGGCAACACCATCGACGTCATCGGCCTGCTGAACCCGGCCTTCGGCAACACCTGCGTCAACGACTGAGGTCGTCCGACGCACACCCCGGCCCGGCCGTCCGCACGCGCGTACAGCGTGAGCGGACGGCCGGGCCGCTGTCGTATGGGCGCGCCCTCCCGATCTCAGGGGGAATCTCATATGTCTTGTGCACACAGGGTTTCCGCCCCGGCCGTGACTCGTTGGGCAGGGCGTCGGACATCCCTGGGGCGACGCGAGTTGCCGAGGAGAGGAACATGATGAAGTCCCTGAAGGCCGCAGCCGTCCTGGCCGGTTCCATCGCCCTCACCGGCGTCGCCGCGCCCGCGTTCGCCTACTCCGGCGACCTGACGCCCAGCAGCCTGAACGGCGCCGTGGACCAGGTCGCCAAGGGCGGTCTGAAGGTGCGTGACGTGATGCCGCTGCAGCACCAGTCGGACGCGCTGAACACCGAGAACAAGGACTCCGTCCTCAGCACCGTCAAGGGCGCCACCACCGCGCTCAACACGCACAACCCGCTGCTCGGCGGGCTGCCGCTGCAGAGCTGAGCCACCGTGGAGGGAGGGCCGGACCGCGCCGCGCGGACCGGCCCTCCCTTTCGTGTCCGAGGCGGCGCCCCTTCGTGTCGGAGGCGGCACCCCTTCGTGTCCGAGGCCCCCCCCGCGTGTCCAAGGCCGCGCCCCCTTCGTGTTCGAGGTCGCGTCCCCTGGTTTCGAGGCCGCTTCCCCCGATCGTGTGGAGCACCACCCGGCCGTCCCCCGGACGAGTGAGCGGTCCCCCGGCAGGCCCTGCGCCCGTGGATAGGGTCGCGCGGTGACCTCAACCACAAGCGAAGCCTTCCGCGCCGCCGACCTCGGCACCCTCGTCGTCCTGGCCTGGAGCGGCGAGGCCCCCGACGGCGGCGACATGCCGTACCTGCTGGCGTACTCCCTCGGGGACGCCGAGGGCGGACCGCGTGCCACCTCGGCCGCCGTCACCCAGCTCCTGGAGATGAACGGGCTGACCATCGGCACCGTCATCGACGGCGCCACCCGGCCCAGCCTTCCCGTCTCCCTGCTTGTCGAGGCCGGCCAGGCCGTCGTCCGGATGCCCCAGCTCGTCGCCCAGGCCGACGCCCCGCCGGAGTGGCTGGACGCCGTCGCCCGGCGCGGACACGCCTATCTCGTCTTCACCACCCGCGCCTGGCCCGAGGGCCGCCCCGGTGTGACCGTCGACCCCGCCGCGCTGGCCGCCTTCGCCGGTGCCGACGAGACGCTGATGACCGCCGCCCACGTCATGCTCCCGGCGCGCCGCCTGCGCTGACCCTCTGCCGCCTACTCGGATGGCCGCTGTGCGGTGACCCCGGACGCCCCGACGCGGTTACCGCTGTGGACAAGCCGAACTGCGGACGAGGGAGTGAGCGATGGTCGTCGGTGCCGGTGGAGTGGCCGTGGGGGCGGAACCGCAGGTCAGAGAAGACAAACCGTCGCGGCGGGAGGTGGCCCGCGGCCTGCTGGCCTCGGTGGCCGCCCTGGGGCTGGCCCCGGTGGTCGCCGCGTCCCGTCCGCTGCCTCCGGCCGGGGTCGCGGAGGACAGGGCCTTCGACGAGACCTACCGCGGCCACCGCATCCTGGGCTTCCTGGTCCCGGCCGCGGCGCGCCGGGCTGACGAGGGCGCGTGGCAGATCACCGTCGACGGCCGCCCGCTGCACCTGATGCGCCGCGCCGACGGCACCTGGATGAGCATGGTCGACCACTACACCTCGTACGCCACTCCCCTGGAGGCGGCCCGTGCGGCCGTGGACGAGATCGGTCCCGGCCAGCGGCTGCGCGAGACGGCCCCGGGACCGGTGGGCGGCGAGCACGCGGGACACGGGATGGGGGGCATGCATGGCGTACGTGCGTAAGAACGCCGCCGCGCTCACCGCGAACGAGAAGCGGCGCTTCGTCAACGCCCTGCTGGAGGTCAAACGGCGCGGCGAGTACGACGCGTTCGTGCGGACGCACATCGACTACTACACGGCGGACGGCGAGAAGGGGCTGCGCGCCGCCCACATGGCCCCCTCCTTCCTGCCCTGGCACCGGCGCTTCCTGCTGGAGCTGGAGCGGGCGCTGCGCCGGGTGGACTCCTCGGTGACCGTGCCGTACTGGGACTGGACCCGCGACCGCAGTGCGACGTCGGCGCCTTGGACCAAGGACCTCCTCGGCGGCAACGGCCGCAAGAGCGACCGTCAGGTGACCACCGGGCCGTTCGCCTACGCGGCCGGGCACTGGACCCTCAAGGAGGGCATCACCGACGGCAAGTACCTCACCCGCGACCTCGGCCGCGCCGCCGCCCCGATCCAGCTCCCCACCAGGAGTGAGCTGCAGTGGGCGCTGGACGACCCGGCGTACGACGTCTCCCCGTGGGACTCGACCGTCACCCGGGGCTTCCGCAACAAGCTGGAGG
>NZ_MUNH01000712.1:0-3396 GCF_002154615.1 Streptomyces recifensis | reverse complement strand
GTCGCCGACCGCGACGGCGAAGCGGTCAGCGGACAGGTCGACTGCGTCGTACCAGTCACCGCACACGTTCAGGGCTCCGGTCGCGGGCAGGTAGCGCACGGCGACGCCCGGGTGCCGGGCCAGGTCAGGGGTATGGAGCATGGTTTCCTGCAGGGCGACGGCGATGCGTCGTTCACGGGCGTGGGCCTGCCGCAGGTCCTCGTTCAGCCGCTGCAGCTGCCGTGCCCGGGCGTACAGCTCCGCTTCCATGGCCGCTTCCCGGCCGGGGCTGAACGACGGCGGGTAGGCCGTGCGGCGGGCGCGGACGACGTCGGTCATGTCCTCGAACCGGTGGAGGATCCAGGCGACCTTGCCGTCCGGGCCAAGGACGGGCACGTTGATCGCGGTCCACCACCGCTCCTTGAACACGTCGGGGTTGCCGGCGACCGGAATGTCATACCTCTGCAGCGCCATGTGATCGGTCTGGCCGCAGGACAGCACCCGCTGCAGCGAGGCCTTCAGCGTCTCTGTCCCGTCGGCCTCCGGGTCGGCGGGGTTGTCCGGGAAGACATCGAAGAGGTACTGCCCGACCAGCTCGGCCCGGCTGCGTCCAGTCACCTCGCAGAAGGCCGGGTTGGCAGCAGCGATCACCAGGTCCGTGCCCAGCAGCAGGCAGGGGCTCGGGAGGACGGCGAACACCGCCGTGTAGTCGATCTCCGGTGTCGTCATACGCGTGTCCCGGGGAGTTACTTCCTCTTCAATCTACGAACTGTCCCGCCCTCGCGCCCGCCGATCTTTTCGCCCCCTCTGCCGGTCAGCTCCACGTCCAGGCGCTTGACGCGTCGCCCCCGGTCCGCGGAAGTACAGCCCAGTGGCTGCCTGGGCGAGGACTTCGTCGGGGTGTCCGCTGCTGCGCCCGCGCGGGAGACGGCCGGGCCACGCGGGGTCCAGGTGGAGGGTGAGGAGGCGCTCGCGGGCCGCGCTGTCGATCCGATCGGCGCGGTGTAGGCGAACGTCGCCCGGAACTCGCCGTCATCCCGGTCCGAGCGGTGGCTCGGCGGCGGGAGCGTTCGCTGGCCCCTGAGGGTGCGGGATGAGAGGTGGTGCACTTCCCTCCCCGCCGTCCAGCACGGCCGCCGCCCTTCATGAGGTTGCCGCCCTGCTCCATGAGGCTGATGGCCCATACCACCGAAAAATATGCGAAATGGTTGAAAACCTTGCAGCACCTCCGCAACCGACGTGTCTCCCATGGCAATGGGGTGGACCGCGGCTAGCCTCCAAGAAGGTGACGGGTCCGGCTGACTACTGACGCGTGGCCCGCGCTCTGCCTTTCAGGGGCGACTCGCAGATCCCATCATCCGGGAGGAACAGTCATGACCACACGTCCACCCGTGCCACCGTTCACGCGGGAGACGGCGATCGAGAAGGTCCGGCTGGCGGAAGACGCTTGGAACTCCCGCGATCCTGAGAAGGTGTCGCTGGGCTACACGGTGGACTCGCGCTGGCGCAACCGAGCGGAGTTCATCAACGGACGCGAAGAGATCGTGGCCTTCCTGACCCGCAAGTGGCACCGCGAGCTGGATTATCGACTCATCAAAGAATTGTGGGCGTTCACCGAGAACCGGATCGCCGTGAGATTCGCCTACGAATGCCACGACGACTCCGGCCAGTGGTACCGCTCGTACGGCAACGAGAATTGGGACTTCGGCGAGGATGGCCTGATGCGGGTCCGTCTCGCCTGTATCAACGATCTCCCGATCTCTGAATCCGACCGCAAGTACCACTGGCCCCTGGGGAGGCGCCCCGACGACCACCCCGGCCTCAGCGATCTCGGGTTCTGACCATCATGCATCCCCGACCTCCGCCCCGTCGTTCAGGATGTGGAGTCAACACTCCGCGCGTCGGGTGAACAACAGCGCAAGGTCACTGCTGCCGCAGGTACACCTCGTCGGCGTAGCACCACGCCCACTCCTCCCCCGGCTCGGCCGACTTGGCCACGGGGTGTCCACTCTCCTCGTAGTGCGAGGAGGCATGGGCGCCGGGTGAGCTGTCACAGCATCCGAGGTGCCCGCACGTGAGGCACCTCAGCAGATGGACCCACCGCTTTCCCGCGGCCACGCACTCGTGGCAGCCGTCGGCCGCCGCAGGGGGCGGGTCGTACTGATCGCCGTGCACGCAGTACCGGCCCTCCGGTCGGCCGCCGTCCGTTCGGGGCACCCAGGTGGTCATGGCCCCAGCCTAATCTCGCGGTCGGTACACCACCCTTCGCCCCGTACGCCACTGTTCATGGCCGGCAGGACGACTTCGTCACGCACGCCCCTGCCCAGCCGGACGACAGCGCGCACCACGGCGCGCTGACGCGCAGCTCAGTTCGCCTAGAGACGAACCGTCAGGAGGCATAGGGGCCGAACCGGCCCCAGGCTATGACGGCGGCAAGGGCGAACAGGACGGCGTTCACAACGATGTTGGGCAACTCGTGGGCGCGCAGGTGGGTGATCGCGGCGCCGATCATGAGCAGGGCCACACCGACGGCGGCGATGGGGGTCCAGATCGGCGCGATGCCGGTGGCGGCCGGTAGCACGAGCCCGATGGCGGCCAGTACCTTCAGCAGACCGAGGCCTTTGATCTGGGCCGGGGTGAAGGCGGTCACCCACGTCATCGAGTCGGCGAGCTTCTCACGGGACCGGGCGAGCATGAGTGCGCCGCTGGCCAGCATGACCAGCGCCAGAAGAATCTGCATGATCCACAGAAAGACGTTCACTGCAAGATTTCCTTGTCTGCAAGGGCGTTCGGGATGGCGCTGCCCCCACTCGGGGGTCGCGTACGGCGAGTGCGCGGCCGGCGATGTGCCACTGGGCGCCGAGTTCCTTGAGGCTCTCCCGCGGAGTGCCCAGGCCGCCGCCGAGGGCGGTGATCAGCACGGTGGGCCTGTTGTCGAGAAGTGCGCCCACGATCACCGGGTCCCGCGCACCTCGCGAAGTGCTGGGACCGAAGGCGCAATCATCGCGCCCTTGGGGTAGGCCGCGATCCCCCTGGCCGTGACACGGTAGGCGCTCTCTCCACTGGCGGACGTCGCAGGAGATACCGGCGTCCGAACGGAACAGGCGCACAGAACTCCTCGCTTCCGGCACGGGTGGTCGATGGACACGGCCCGACAGCCGGGGCGCGTGGTTGCACGCTAGCACGTAAACGGACTTTACCCCGGTTAGCGTTTTCGGGAAGGTACATTGGGCCCGTGAACCTGCCTGTCGTGCCCTTCGGAAAACCGCGTGGTGAGCGCGCCGACGCCTTGCGCAACCGTGAACGGCTCCTGCGGACCGCTCGCGAGATGATCGACGAGCAGGGAACGCAGAAGGTGACCATGGACGCTCTGGCGGACCGCGCCGGCCTCGGCAAAGGCACCGTCTTCCGCCGCTT
>NZ_MUNH01000711.1:0-854 GCF_002154615.1 Streptomyces recifensis | reverse complement strand
CGGGGAGGACGACCTCGGGGCCGGTGGTGAAGCCCTGGCGTTCGAAGCGGGTGATGGCCTTGGTGTTGCGGACGTCCGGGTCGACCACGACGCGGGTGCGGTCCAGTACGCGCAGGACGTAGTCCGCGACCACGGTCAGCAGGGCCGAGGTCCAGCCGGGTCGGTGGGCGCCGGGGGCGGCGGGGGCGACGAGGAGGTGGACGCCTATGTCTTTGGGGCGGACCTCGTAGCACTCGCTCACCCGGTCGGCGGCGGGGTCGTAGGTCTGGAGGAGGGCCACGGGCTCGCCGTCCTTGGTGACGAGGTGGGCGTGGTGGGTGTCGAGGGTGGCCATGTGGGCGTAGATCCCAGCCACTTGGGCCTGGGTGAGGTTCGTCATTCCCCAGAAGGCGGCTCTTTCCTGGCTGACCCAGGTGTGGATCACCCGGGCGTCCGTCTCGGGGGCCAGGGGGCGGATGACCACGGTGCCGTAGCCGGGAACGTGCTGTTCGTGGTGGGCGGTCTCAGGCATGGGCTTCCTCGGTGATGTCGGTGTGTTCGAGGGTGAGCCGGGTCCAGTCGGTGACGACCCGGGCGAGATCTCCCCGCAGCCACAAGGGGAGTTGGTCGCGGTGGTGGGGGCTGCCGGGTACGCCGTCCGCGCCGAAGGGGACGATCCAGCGGCTGTTCTCGCGGTCGTCGAGGTCCCAGACGTAGCGGGCGGCGGGGCCTCGGGCCGCCAGGTCGGTGATGCCGGGGACCGCGGTGGTGCAGTTGACGCAGTCGTGGTCACCGCCCAAGCCCGGTTCCGCATAAGGGGGTTCGGGAAGGGCGCGCCAGGGGGCCACCCGGTGGGCGTCGGACCAGGGGGTGGC
>NZ_MUNH01000710.1:0-1127 GCF_002154615.1 Streptomyces recifensis | reverse complement strand
CGGTACGGGCACCGCCGTGCTTCACCGGTCGCGGTCGAGCGGCTCCAGATCGTCGTCGGCCAGCTCGTCCAGGAGCGTGCCCCGCACGTCGGCGTCGTCGTCGCTGTCGTCCCGGTCGAAGACCGCGCTGACGTCGAAGCGGCAGATCACATGCTGCGGGTCGGCGTCCTCGAACGGCGCCTCCAGCCATTCGCCGGGCTCGGGCGCCTCCTCCGCCGCGGTGACCCAGAGGGTGGAGTCACCCTCCGCGAGACCGAACTCACGGTGCCGGGACGCGATCTCGTCCGGCTCGAACTCGCCGAACAGGATGCCCAGCGCGCCGGGGACCGTGTTCGCGGTGTCGTCCTCGGTGAGGGCGTCCTCGAACTCGGCGGCCTCCACCCGCTGGGCCTGGGCCAGCAGCCGCGGGGGCTCGGCCACCGTGTAGTCGCGGCGGATCAGGACGCTGACGGCGTGGGGCTCCTCCGGGCCCGTGTACGGCGGCAGCGAGTCGTCGGCTCCGGGGATCTCGAAGGGGGTGACCTCGTCGTAGCGGTCGTAGAGCAGTTCGTCGTACACCTCGCCGGCCGCCGCAAGCTGATTGAACGCCTCGTGGACGGCCGGGTCGTCGTCACCCGTCCTGCGTTCGACGGCCGCCAGGTGGCGGTCGAGCGCGGTCTTGACCGCCTCGGCGGCGGCGCGTACCTCGGCAGCGGTGGGCTGCGCAGCATCAGACATAGTGCAGACGCTATCCGTACCGGGCACCAGCCCGCACAATAGATGCGATGCCGGAATACGAATTTGTCGACGTGTACGTCCCCCGCGGGGTGTCCCGCAAGGAGGCGACGCGTCTACTCACGGACCATGCCGAGTACGGACACTGGGAGTTGGACCGACTGAGCCTCATGCGCGACGGCAGCCGCAGAGTGCGGTTGCGCCGGCGGATCATCCGCCAGGTGCGGGCCACGTGGTGAGCGGGAGCGCATGACCGGAAGCGGGCCCCGCCGTCCTGCGGCAGGGGCCCGCTCCGTCTCACGGGTGGCCCGTTCTCACGGGTGGCCCGCCGGGTCAGGCCGCGTTGCGCGCCTTGCGGTACAGGACGGCGCCCGCGAGGATCGCGCCCGCGCCGGCGGACAGCGCGAGGCCGA
>NZ_MUNH01000709.1:0-3459 GCF_002154615.1 Streptomyces recifensis | reverse complement strand
GTTCCTCGGTGCCCGCGACCCTGCCGAAGTCGCGGTCCGGGGTGGGCCGGGCGGAGGGGCCCACCGCGAGGCCGTAGTGGTGGTAGAGCTGGAGTTCCTGCTCCGGGGAGAGATGACGGCCCACGCCGAAGTCGGGGGCGTCCTTGATGAGGGCGCGTTCGAAGGGGACGCGGAGCGCGCCGTCGACCAGTTC
The DNA here is from genome assembly GCF_002154615.1 of Streptomyces recifensis. Lineage (NCBI taxonomy): Bacteria > Bacillati > Actinomycetota > Actinomycetes > Kitasatosporales > Streptomycetaceae > Streptomyces > Streptomyces recifensis. The sequence continues at coordinate 3,266 of NZ_MUNH01000709.1, read as the reverse complement.
GCTGGGCTCCAGCGGGACGAACGCGTCGCGGGAGAAGAGGCCGGTGCGCACCGCCGCCCATTCCGGGACGCCGGTCGCGTCGTCGAGGTACACCTCGTCTATGGTGCCGATCTTGGTGCCGGCGCGGTCGAACGCCTTGCGGCCGATCAGGCTGCGCGGATCGATGTCGGTCTGCACGATCCCTCTCCCTTCACATGGTCGCAACTCATCCGTAAGCACTACAAAAGAGCACAATCAGCCGGGCGGCCACTCGAACGCCGTGCTCAGGACCCCGCTGGTAGGCTGAAGTCGGCTGCTGACCCCGTGCGGGAGAGTCCTCCGAGTCATTCGGAGGCGCCGAAGGAGCAACTCCTCCCCGGAATCTCTCAGGCCCCCGTACCGCACGGACGAGGTCACTCTGGAAAGCAGGGCGGGCGCCGTGGCTCCCGCCCTCACCGACGGTGCAAGCCGGGGTCCGCTGGCCCCCGGTGAAGCTCTCAGGTACGAGATGACAGAGGGGGAGGCCGGTGGGCACCCGAGCCGTGGTGCCCCTCGCAGGTCGCGTCAGACCAGGAGGCCTCCGCACATGACCGCCCCTCGCATTCCGCTCGCCGAGCTCGAAGCGGGCATCCCCTTCGAGCAGCGCCACATCGGCCCCGACCAGGAGGCGCGGGCCAAGATGCTCGCGCAGGTCGGCTACGGCTCCCTCGACGAGCTGACCGCCGCCGCGGTGCCGGACGTGATCAAGAACGCCGACGCGCTCGACCTGCCCGGTGCCCGCACCGAGGCCGAGGTGATCGCCGAGCTGCGCGGGCTCGCGGACCACAACCAGGTCCTCGGCTCCATGATCGGCCTGGGCTACTACGGCACCTTCACCCCGCCGGTCATCCTGCGCAACGTCATGGAGAACCCCGCCTGGTACACGGCCTACACGCCGTACCAGCCGGAGATCTCCCAGGGCCGGCTCGAGGCCCTGCTGAACTTCCAGACGATGGTCGCGGACCTCACCGGGCTGCCCACCTCCGGTGCCTCCCTGCTGGACGAGGGCACCGCCGCCGCCGAGGCGATGGCGCTCTCCCGGCGCATGGGCAGGAACAAGAAGGGCCTCTTCCTGGTCGACGCGGACACCCTGCCGCAGACCGTCGCCGTCATCGAGACCCGAGCCGAGCCGGCCGGTGTCGAGGTCGTCGTCGCCGACCTGAGCGAGGGCATCCCGGCCGACGTCGCCGCCCGCGACATCACCGGCGTGCTGCTCCAGTACCCGGGCGCCTCCGGTGCCGTGCGCGACCTGAAGCCGGTGATCGAGCAGGCGCACGCGCTCGGCGCGCTCGTCACCGTCGCCGCGGACCTGCTGGCGCTCACCCTGCTCACCTCGCCCGGTGAGCTGGGCGCGGACATCGCCATCGGCACCACCCAGCGCTTCGGCGTCCCCATGGGCTTCGGCGGACCGCACGCCGGTTACATGGCCGTGCACGAGAAGTTCGCCCGCAGCCTGCCCGGCCGCCTGGTCGGTGTGTCCGTCGACGCCGACGGGCACCGTGCCTACCGCCTGGCGCTCCAGACCCGCGAGCAGCACATCCGGCGCGAGAAGGCCACCAGCAACATCTGCACCGCCCAGGTGCTGCTCGCCGTCATGGCCGGCATGTACGCCGTCTACCACGGTCCCGACGGGCTGCGGACCATCGCCCGCCGCACCCACCGCTACGCCACGATCCTCGCCGGGGGACTGCGCGCCGGCGGTGTCGAGATCGTGCACGGCGCCTACTTCGACACCCTCACGGCGCGCGTGCCCGGCAGGGCCGCCGAGGTCGTCGCCGCCGCCCGCGAGGGCGGGGTCAACCTGCGCCTCGTCGACGCCGACCACGTCTCCCTGGCCTGCGACGAGACCACCAACCGGGCTCAGCTCGAGGCCGTCTTCGCCGCCTTCGGCGTCGAGGGCGACATCGAGGCGCTCGACACGGCGGCCGAGGACACGCTGCCCGAGGCGCTGCTGCGCACCGACGACTACCTCACCCACCCGGTCTTCCGCGAGCACCGCTCCGAGACGGCCATGCTGCGCTACCTGCGCAAGCTGTCCGACCGCGACTACGCGCTCGACCGGGGCATGATCCCGCTCGGCTCCTGCACCATGAAGCTGAACGCGACCACCGAGATGGAGCCGGTCACCTGGCCCGAGTTCGGCGCGCTGCACCCCTTCGCCCCCGCCGAGCAGGCCGAGGGCTACCTCACCCTCATCCGCGAGCTGGAGGACCGGCTCGCGGAGGTCACCGGGTACGACAAGGTCTCCCTCCAGCCCAACGCAGGTTCCCAGGGCGAGCTGGCCGGACTGCTGGCCGTACGCGCCTACCACCGGGCCAACGGCGACGCGCAGCGCACCGTCTGCCTCATCCCGTCCTCCGCGCACGGCACCAACGCGGCGAGCGCCGTGATGGCCGGGATGAAGGTCGTCGTCGTGAAGACCGCCGGGGACGGCGAGATCGACGTCGACGACCTGCGCGCCAAGATCGAGCAGCACCGCGACGAGCTGTCCGTGCTGATGATCACCTACCCGTCGACGCACGGCGTCTTCGAGGAGCACGTCGCCGACATCTGCGCCCAGGTGCACGACGCCGGCGGCCAGGTCTACGTGGACGGCGCCAACCTCAACGCCCTGGTCGGCCTCGCCAAGCCGGGCCACTTCGGCGGCGACGTCTCCCACCTGAACCTGCACAAGACGTTCTGCATCCCGCACGGCGGTGGCGGCCCCGGCGTCGGCCCGGTGGCGGTCCGCGCCCACCTGGCGCCGTACCTCCCCAACCACCCGATGCAGCCCGCGGCCGGTCCGGAGACGGGCGTCGGCCCGATCTCGGCGGCGCCCTGGGGCAGCGCGGGCATCCTGCCCATCTCCTGGGCGTACGTCCGCCTGATGGGCGGCGAGGGCCTCAAGCGCGCCACCCAGGTGGCCGTGCTCTCCGCCAACTACATCGCCAAGCGCCTCGAGCCGCACTTCCCGGTGCTCTACACCGGCCCCGGCGGCCTGGTCGCCCACGAGTGCATCATCGACCTGCGCCCCCTGACCAAGGCGACCGGTGTCAGCGTGGACGACGTGGCCAAGCGCCTGATCGACTACGGCTTCCACGCGCCCACCATGTCCTTCCCGGTGGCCGGCACGCTGATGATCGAGCCGACCGAGTCCGAGGACCTGGGCGAGCTGGACCGGTTCTGCGACGCGATGATCGCCATTCGCGCGGAGATCGAGAAGGTCGCCTCCGGCGTCTGGCCCGCCGAGGACAACCCGCTGCGCGGCG
>NZ_MUNH01000708.1:0-682 GCF_002154615.1 Streptomyces recifensis | reverse complement strand
CGCCATCCACACCGACACCCTCAATGAGGCCGGTTTCGTGGGCGACACCCTCGCCGCCATCGCCGGGCGGGGCATCCACTCGTACCACACCGAGGGTGCCGGGGGCGGCCACGCGCCGGACATCATGACGGTCGTCTCGCAGCCCAACGTGCTGCCCAGCTCGACCAATCCGACCCGGCCGTTCACCGTCAACACCGCCGAGGAACACCTCGACATGCTGATGGTCTGCCACCACCTCAACCCGGCCGTCCCCGAGGACCTCGCCTTCGCCGAGTCCCGCATCCGGCCGTCCACCATCGGCGCGGAGGACATCCTCCACGACCTCGGCGCGATCTCGATCATCTCCTCCGACTCCCAGGCCATGGGCCGCGTCGGCGAGGTCATCCTGCGCACCTGGCAGACCGCCCACGTGATGAAGGGCCGCCGGGGTGCCCTGCCCGGCGACGGCCGCGCCGACAACCACCGGGTACGGCGCTATGTCGCCAAGTACACGATCAACCCGGCGCTCGCGCAGGGCCTCGCCGCCGAGATCGGGTCGGTGGAGACCGGCAAGCTGGCCGACCTGGTGCTGTGGGAGCCCGCGTTCTTCGGGGTCAAGCCGCTGCTCGTGCTCAAGGGCGGCCAGATCGCCTACGCGCAGATGGGCGACGCCAACGCCTCCATCCCCACCCCCCAGCCGATC
>NZ_MUNH01000707.1:0-7796 GCF_002154615.1 Streptomyces recifensis | reverse complement strand
CGGCGACGGCCCCCTTCCACGGCTGCGCCGCCATGGCCCTCCTCGCGGTCGGCGGCGGCGCGCTCTCGGCCGGCCGGTACTGGATCGGCACCGGAGCGGCCGTGGCCCTGGACGCCGTCCTGTTCGGTGCCGGTACCGCGCTGGGACTGGCGGCGGCCGTGGCGGTGCCGTACCTGATGGTGACCCGGCACCGGCCCACCCTCGCCGACGCCACCCCCGTATGGCTGCTGCCGCTGGTCGCCCCGATGGTGTCGGCCGCGCTGGGCCCCGCCCTGGTGCCGCATCTGCCGCCCGGCCAGCCCCGCGAGACCCTGCTGCTGGGCTGTCTGGCGCTGTTCGGGCTGAGCCTGCTGGCCACGCTGCTGATGCTCCCGCTGCTCCTCGCCCGCCTGCTGCTCCACGGTCCGCTGCCGCTCGCGCTGACCCCGGCCCTGTTCCTGGTCCTCGGCCCGCTGGGCCAGTCGACCACCGCCACCGGCGCGATCGCGGACCTGGCACCGGGCGTGGTCCCGGCACCGTACGACCGGGGGCTCGCGGTGTTCGCCGTGCTGTACGGGGTGCCCGTCATGGGCTTCGCCCTGCTGTGGCTGGCGTTCGCGGCCGCGCAGCTGGTGCGGGCGCGGCGCCGCGGCATGCGGTTCGCGCCGACCTGGTGGGGGCTCACCTTCCCCGTCGGTACGTGCGTCACCGGTGCGGCCTCCCTGGCCCGGCACACCGGCCTGGCCGGGTACGCGGGGCTGGCGGTCGGCCTGTACGCGCTGCTGCTCGTCGCCTGGGCCGCGGCGGCCACCGGTACCGTGCGCGGCCTGCTCAGCGGGACGCTGCTGCCAGCGCCTCCACCAGCACGCGGGGAGCTTCGAGCAGCGAGGGTCCGTACCAGGTCAGGTGCCGTCCGCTGACGAGGGCGCAGGGCAGTCCGGGGAACGCCTCGGGGCCGTCGTCGGCGGTGAAGCGGTACGGCTCGTCGGGCAGGACGACCAGCCCGGGGGCCGCCGCGTTCAGCTCCGCCACCGGGATGCGGGGATAGCGGTCGGCGTGATCGGCGTACAGGTGCCGGACCCCGAGGCGGACCAGGACGTCACCCGCGAAGGTGTCCCGGCCGAGCACCATCCAGGGACGGCGCCAGACGGGCACCACGGCGCTGACCGGCCGCCGCGGCTCGGGCAGCGCGGCCCAGGCCGCCTCGGCGCGGTCCAGCCAGCCGGGCCGGCCGGCGGCACCGCACGCCGACAGCACCCGCTCCAGCTCGGTGAACGCCTGCGGCACGGTCCGTACCTCGGTGACCAGCACCGGGACGCCCGCGGCGCGCAGGGCGTCGAGGTCGGGGGCACGGTTCTCCTCCTCGTTGGCGATCACGAGGTCGGGTGCGAGGGCGGCGATCCGCCCGGTGTCGGGGTTCTTGGTGCCGCCGATCCGCGCGACATCGAGGTCCGCCGGGCGTTCGCACCAGTCGGTGGCCCCGACGAGGACACCGGGCAGCGTCACGGCGACCGCCTCGGTGAGCGACGGCACCAGGGAGACGACCCGCATCAGGAAGGTCCTACCGTGCCCGGTCCTGGACCGCCTCGATGTGCTCGGCGACGGCCACCACGATCACCCGGGTGTCCGGCACGGTGGCGCGCCAGCGGTGGCGGACACCGCCGGTCAGGTACAGGGTGTCGCCCCGGCCGAGCCGGTAGGCGCGGCCCTCGGCCTCGATCTCGACCGCTCCGTCGGCCACGTACATCAGCTCGTCGTTGCGGTGCTGGAACTCGCGGCCGGCGTCGTGGTCGCCGGTGAACTCGGAGGCGTGCAACTGGTGGTGGCCGCGCACCAGGGCACGGGTCCGGGCGGTGAAGTCGCCCTCGGCGAGCGGCTCACCGCGTACGACGTCGACGCTGCACGCGGGATCGGCGGCGGCGAGGAGCTCCACCGCCGTGGTGCGCAGCGCGTCGGCCACCTTCTCCAGGGAGGTGCGGCTCGGGCGGGCCCGGTCGTTCTCCACCTGGCTGAGGAAGGGCACCGAGAGCCCGCTGCGCTCGGCCACGACCGCGAGGGTGAGTTCGAGCGTCCGGCGGCGCCGCCGGACGGCCGCGCCGACCCGCACGGGCTGTCGCTCCTTGTGGTCGCCCATCGCTGCGGCTCCCTCCTTCACGCGTGGCGCGGCTGCCCGGACGCCCCGTGCCGGGCGTCCCTGTCCTGAGTTGTCTGCACCCTACGCACGTTCGGCAAACCGTTTCACGCGCCTCTCACATCCGGCGCCGTCACAGGGCGAGTACCCCACGGTTCGCGCCAGTGCCGCGGCCCGCCGGACGCCTGGTCCTGCCCCGGCTTTCCGCGGCGTTCACCTGCTTCAAGGCCCGGGCGTCCCCAGGTGTTCCCGCCGGACGGCTTCCATGGCGCTCCGTGGTTGGCCGGATCTCTACGGTGGTGAGCCCGGCCCCCAGGGGCGGACGCCGGCCGGCGTCCGCCCCCTCATCTCATCCGGCCGCTTCCCGCCCCGCCTTGCCGGGCGGTGCCCAGGTGTCGGCGAGCCGGGGGTTCTCCTCGAGCCAGGCGCGGACGGCGTCCTGCTCCTTGCCCTTGCCGGCCTTCTGGATGCGGGCCTCCAGGCCGGTGAGCTGCTTCTCGGTCATCGAGAAGTCCTTCAGCCACTTGGCGACCTCGGGGTTGTCCTCGCTGAACCCCTTGCGGGCCAGGGTGTGCACGGTGTCGCCCTTGCCCCAGGCGCCGGCCGGGTCCTTGAGCTTCTTCAGCCGGTAGTCGCTGTAGGCCCAGTGCGGGGACCACAGGGTGACGACCACGGGCTGTTTCTTGGCGTAGGCCCGCTTCAGCTCGGTCAGCATGGCCGGGGTGGAGCCGTCGACGACCTGGTACTTGCCCTGGAGCCCGTACTGGTCCAGCACCTTGTCCTTGAGCAGGCCCATCATGCCCGCGCTGGGCTCGATGCCGATGATCCGGCCGTCGAACTCGGCGGCGTGGTCCTTCAGGTCGGCCAGGGAGTTCACGTCCTTCACATAGGACGGGACGGTCAGCTCCAGGGAGGTGGAGCCGTACCAGTTGCCCAGGTCCTCCATCCGGTCGCCGTACTTCTTCCAGTACTCGGCGTGCGTGGTGGGCAGCCAGGAGTCGGTCTCGAAGTCCAGGCGGCCGGTGGCGAGGCCGGTGTAGAGGGGGCCGGCCGCGTACTGGGTGACGCTGACCTTGAAGCCGCGCCGCTCCAGCAGTTCCTTCCACAGGAACGTGGAGGCGATGCCCTCGTCCCACGGGATGTACCCGAGCTTGATCTCCTTGCCCTGCCCGATGTCCGTACCGGAGGCGGTGGACTTGGTGGCGCCCGGCCCGAAGACCCCGAGCCCGCCCGCGACCAGCGCGAGCACGACCACCGCGACGACGGCGACGGCCGGGCGCGGCCGGTACGACCAGGCGGCCGGCCGGGCCTTGGCGGCGGCGCGGCGGCCCAGCGGGGAGAGCTGGGTGCCGAGCGCGCCGGTGACCCGGTCGAGGTAGATGGCGAGGACGACGATGCCGACGCCCGCCTCGAAGCCGTAGCCGATGTCGAGCTGGCCGATGGCCTCGTTGACGGCGCCGCCGAGGCCGCCGGTGCCGACCATGCCCGCGATGACGACCATGGACAGGCCGAGCATGATGACCTGGTTGACGCCCGCCATGATGGTGGGCAGGGCGAGCGGGAGCTGCACCCGCCACAGGGTGTCGCGGGGTGTGGTGCCGAACGCCTCGGCGGCCTCGACCAGCTCGGCGTCGACCTGGCGGATGCCCAGCTCGGTCATGCGGACGCCGGGGGCGAGCGCGAAGATCAGCGTGGCGACGACACCGGCAGCGGTGCCGAGCCCGAAGAAGAGCATGGCCGGGATCAGCAGCACCATCGACGGCATGGTCTGGAGCAGGTCCAGGGCGGGGCGCAGGGTGGCGCTCACCGCGCGGGAGCGGGCGGCCCAGATGCCGAGCGGGATCGAGATGACCAGCGCGATGATGGTGGCGACCAACACCAGCGCGAGCGTGGACATGGCTCGTTCCCACAGGTCGAGGGAGTCCACCAGGGCGAAGCCGGCGAAGGCGAGGACACCGGCGAGCAGTCCGCGCAGCCACCAGGCGAGGACGGCGAGGATGCCGGCGAGCAGCAGGGGCTGCGGGGCGGTGAGGACGGCGTCGATGCCGTCGTACATGCCCTCGAGGACGGCGCGGACGGCGTCGAAGAGCCAGGAGAGGTGGCCGACCAGCCAGTCGACCCCGGAGTCGACCCAGTCGCCGAGCGGAAGCCTAGGCACGGGCGGTCACCTTCCTCTCGTCGCGGGGGTGGTCGCAGGCGATCGGGTCTCCCTGCTCGTCGCCGAGGAAGCCGACGAGACGGCTCTCGGGGACGACGCCGACCACGGTGCGGTCGGCGTCGAGGATGGCGACCGGGTGGCTCAGGCGGGCGCTGAGGGCACACAGTTCGGTGAACGGCGTGCCGGGCGCTGCGGTCTCGCAGGCGCAGTCGGCCTCGTCGCCGCGCACGTCGGTGTCCATGACCGCGGACGCGGTGAGCACGCGGGAGCGGTCGACGTCCTGGATGAAGGAGGCGACATAGTCGTCCGCGGGGCGCAGCAGGATGTCCTCGGCGGTGCCGGTCTGCACGATGCGGCCGTCGCGCATGACGGCGATGCGGTCGCCCAGGCGCATGGCCTCGTTGAGGTCGTGGGTGATGAAGACGATGGTCTTGCGCAGCGTCTTCTGCAGTTCGAGGAGCTGGTCCTGCATGTCGCGGCGGATCAGCGGGTCCAGGGCGCTGAAGGACTCGTCCATCAGCAGCAGGTCGGCGTCGGTGGCGAGCGCGCGGGCGAGGCCGACGCGCTGCTGCATGCCGCCGGAGAGTTCGTCGGGCCAGGAGTCCTCCCAGCCGGCCAGCCCGCACAGGGCGAGCGCCTCGTCGGCGCGGCGTTCGCGCTCGGCGCGGGGCACGCCCTGCACGGCCAGGCCGTACGCGGCGTTGTCGCGGACGCTGCGGTGCGGGAAGAGCGCGAAGTGCTGGAACACCATGCTGATCCTGTCGGCCCGGACCTCGCGCAGTTCGCGGTCACCGAGCGCGGTGAGGTCCTGCCCGTCGAAGCGGACCCGGCCCGCGGTGGGCGTGAGCAGGCCGTTCAGCGTGCGCAGCAGGGTGGACTTGCCCGAGCCGGACAGGCCCATGACAACAAAGATCTCCCCAGGCGCTACGGCGAAGGAGGCGTCGATGACGGCGGCGGTGCTGCCCTCCGCGCGCAGCTCGTCGCGGTCGGCGCCCTGTCGGAGCCGTTCGACGGCCTGGTCCGGTCGTCTGCCGAACACCTTGTAGAGATGTTCCGCTTCGATTCTCGCGGTCATGCATGTCCCTCGGTCAGGTGGCAAGGAGCAGGAAACGAGGGATAGTTGTCGCTTGATAAGCAATTGCCTCGTTCCGGCGCGCGGCGCCTGCCCGGTCGCATTTGAGCCAAACACCGAAGTGCCCCAGGTCACACCCGCGGGCCCGGCGCACGGGCCCGCTGTCGGTGCGGTGCGGCATGATGCGAGCGTGACCGGACGACTGATGCTTCTCGACACCGCCTCCCTGTACTTCCGCGCCTACTTCGGCGTGCCGGACTCGGTCAGGGCGCCGGACGGCACCCCGGTGAACGCGGTGCGCGGACTGCTGGACTTCATCGACCGCCTGGTCAAGGACCACCACCCGGACAAGCTGGTGGCCTGCATGGACGCCGACTGGCGCCCCCAGTGGCGGGTCGACCTGATCCCCTCCTACAAGGCGCACCGGGTGGCCGAGGAGCACGAGGGCGCCCCCGACGCCGAGGAGGTCCCGGACACCCTCTCCCCGCAGGTCCCGGTCATCGAGGAGGTGCTGGACGCGCTCGGCATCGCCCGCGTGGGCGTGGCCGGATACGAGGCGGACGACGTGATCGGCACGTTCACCGCCCGCGCGGACGGCCCGGTCGACATCGTCACCGGCGACCGGGACCTGTACCAACTGGTCGACGACGCCCGTGACATCCGTGTCCTGTATCCGCTCAAGGGTGTCGGCACCCTCCAGGTCACCGACGAGGCGTGGCTGCGCGAGAAGTACGGCGTGGACGGCCGGGGTTACGCGGACCTGGCGCTGTTGCGCGGCGACCCGAGCGACGGTCTGCCGGGCGTCCCCGGTGTCGGGGAGAAGACGGCGGCCAAGCTGCTCGCCGAGTTCGGGGATCTGGCCGGGATCGTCGCCGCCGTGGACGACCCGAAGGCGAAGCTCACCCCCACCCAGCGCAAGCGCCTGACCGAGGCCGTCCCCTATCTCGCGGTCGCCCCGAAGGTCGTCCGGGTCGCCGGCGACGTCCCCCTGCCCGAGGTGGACACCGCGCTGCCGCACGCCCCGCGCGACCCCGCCGCACTGGACGCGCTCGCGGCCCGCTGGGGTCTGGGCAGCTCCCTGCAGCGCCTGCTGACCACCCTGGAGGCGTGAGTACGGGCCCCTCCGCAAGGGAAATCTCCGAACGAAGGGCCCCCGGCACCGGTGGGGCACCGGGGCGAGATGCTAGCTTAGGTAAACCTAACCAAGGCAGCAGGAGGCCGTCATGGCAGAGCGTCCGGGGCGAAAGCCGCGCAAGCTCCATTCCGCCCAGGTGGTACGCACCGAGCGGCTGACCCCGCACGTCCAGCGGATCGTGCTCGGCGGCGCCGGACTGGCCGACTTCTCGGCCGACACCTGGACCGACCACTATGTGAAGCTGCTCTTCGCCCCGGTGGACGGGATGACCTACCCGGAGCCCTTCGACCTGGAGGCGATCCGGGCCGAACTCCCCCGCGAGCAGTGGCCGGTGACCCGCACGTACACCGTGCGCGCCTGGAATGCCGAACTGCGGGAGATGACCCTCGACTTCGTCATCCACGGCGACGAGGGTCTCGCCGGGCCCTGGGCCACCCGGGTGCGGCCCGGCGAGACCCTGCGCTTCTTCGGCCCGGGCGGCGCCTACACCCCCGACCTGACGGCGGACTGGCATCTGCTCGTCGGGGACGAGAGCGCGCTGCCCGCCATCGCCCGCGCCCTGGAGACCCTGTCGGCCGGCACGCCCGCGCAGGCCTTCGTGGAGGTGGCCGGGCCCGAGGAGGAGCAGAAGATCGACTCCGATGTGGAGGTCGTCTGGCTGCACCGCGGGAACCGCCCGGTCGGCGAGGCCCTGCTGGAGGCCGTACGGGCACTGGAGTTCCCCGAGGGCCGTCCGCACGCGTTCGTGCACGGCGAGGCGTCCTTCGTGAAGGAGCTGCGCCGGATGCTGCGGGTCGAGGCCCGGATCCCGCGCGAGGACCTGTCCATCTCCGGCTACTGGCGCCTGGGCCACAACGAGGACGGCTGGCAGGCCAGCAAGCCGGAGTGGAACGCGCGGATCGAGGCCGAGCAGGAGAACACGGCCGCGTGAACCGGCGGGTCAGTCGCCCCTAGGGTCTTTCGTTTGGATCAGGCCGGATCAGGGAGCGGGGTCTGGCACGCCCTCCCCCAAGCTCTGCGAGCAGGGGGACCCCCAGCGGCGTTGTCGTCACTCTGCCCCGAGCTCTCGGCTCCGCTCGGGCAGGGGGGACCCCCACCGCTCCGCGTCGACTCCCTCCTCCGCCTTGCACCTGGACGCCCCAGACCCCGCTCACCTGGGACGATCGGCACCGCTGCCTCCCCGTACCTTGATCCGCCGGACAGGCCCTAGCCGGGCGTGCAGGTGCATGTCGTGCCAGCCGTCCGGGTGCAGCAGTGCCCGGCGCCGGGTGCCCTCCACCGCGAAGCCGGCCTTGGCGGCGACCCGGCAGGACGCCGTGTT
>NZ_MUNH01000706.1:0-834 GCF_002154615.1 Streptomyces recifensis | reverse complement strand
CCTGGCCGACCTGTTCGCCGACACCTTCGCCTGCCCGAGCGAGGTCGTCGCCTTCCTCACCCCGGCCGGCAAGGACGGCTACCTCCCGCACCACGACCCGGTCGACCTGTTCATCGTGCAGCTCGAGGGCACCAAGCGGTGGAAGCTGTGGGACCTGCCCGCCCAGCGCGACGGCGACAACGCCTCCTACACCGACGAGGAGCTCGGCGAGCCGGTCATCGAGGTCCTCCTGGAGCCGGGCGACGTGCTCTACCTGCCCTACAACACCCCGCACGCGGCCGCCGCCGAGGACCAGGTGTCACTGCACCTGTCGATCATGATGCGGCCCCGTATGTGGAAGGACCTGCTGCGCGAGACGTTCGAACAGGCCGCTTCCGGGCCGGAGTTCAACCAGTACCCGCACATCGGTGCCCTGCGGGACGCCGGGACCGAGGCGCTGTTCAGGCAGAAGATCGCCGCGCTGGCCGCCCGTATGGACGCCCTGGACAGCGGCGCGGAGCTGGACCGGCTGGCCGACCTGGGCCGCACGATGCCGGGCAGCTCGCACGGCACCACGTTCCAGACGATCGCCGAGACCGACCGCATCACCCCGACGGTGCTGCTGCGCCGTACGGCGACCGGGGTCGGGACGGCGATCTTGTGGCCGTTGACCGTCATCTGGGTGCGGCCGCCGTCGTTCGCGCCGAACTCCACCACGGCCGCCGTACGGCGCAGCAGCACCGTCGGGGTGATGCGGTCGGTCTCGGCGATCGTCTGGAACGTGGTGCCGTGCGAGCTGCCCGGCATCGTGCGGCCCAGGTCGGCCAGCCGGTCCAGCTCCGCGCCGCTGTCCAG
>NZ_MUNH01000705.1:0-1505 GCF_002154615.1 Streptomyces recifensis | reverse complement strand
CTGGCCAACCTGTTCGCCGGCATCCACATCCTCGCCTCCAAGACCGTGCAGCCCGGCGACTACATCCGGCTCAGCAGCGGCGAGGAGGGGTACGTCGTCGACATCAACTGGCGTCAGACGACCGTGCGCCAGCTCTCCAACAACCTGGTGGTCATCCCCAACGGCGAGCTCGCCAAGAGCAACATGACCAACTTCACCCGCCCCGAGCAGGAGCTGACGGTGCTGGTGCAGGCCGGGGTGAGCTACGACTCGGACCTGGAGCACGTGGAGCGGGTGACGGCCGAGGTGGTCAACGAGGTGATGACCGAGATCACCGGTGCCGTCCCGGAGCACGAGGCCGCGATCCGCTTCCACACCTTCGGCGACTCCCGGATCGGGTTCACGATCATCCTCGGCGTCGGGGAGTTCAGCGACCAGTTCCGGATCAAGCACGAGTTCATCAAGCGCCTGCACCGCCGCTACCGCGAGGAGGGCATCCGCATCCCGGCCCCGACCCGCACGGTCGCGCTCCAGCAGGGGTCGGTGCTGATACCGCACCAGCGCACGGGCGACGACGTGACGGCACCGTCACCGTCCGAGCAGTGAGCCCGGTGGCGGCGCCCCCCCCGGCGCCGCCACCTTTCTCAGTCCTGGTCCGCCGTGCCGCGCGACCAGCCCCGCCGCTCACCCTCGTCGATGAGCTGCCGGCCGGCCGTCCACAGGGAGGCGGAGGCGTCCCCGATCACCGCCTTGCGGGCCCGGACGTCGTCGGCGGTGACGCCGGGGGTGCGCCAGGTGCCGCCGCGCGCCATCCAGTTGAGCAGCAGCGGCTGGAGCCGGTCCATCGCCTTGGCGAACCGGGCCTCGGGGGTGGCCCGCTCCTCGAACTCGTCCCACAGCGCCCGCATCCGCCGGGCCTGGTCGTCGGGGAGCAGCCGGAAGAGGGCGTCGGCCGCGAGCGCCTCCCGCTCCTGCTGACCGGCGCCGCCCGCGCTGTCGTACAGCGGGGTGTCACCGGCGTAGATCTCCACCAGGTCGTGCAGCAGCACCAGCTCGACGGTGTGGCCGACATCGATGGGTTCGTCGGAGTGCTCGGCGAGGACCGTGACCATCATGGCCAGGTGCCAGGAGTGCTCGGCGTCGTTCTCCCGGCGGTCCGCCGCCGCGAGCGGCGACTGGCGGAGCACGGTCTTGAGCTGGTCCACCTCCACCAGGAAGGTGAGCTGGGCCCGCAGGCGCTCCTCGATTCCGTCGGGCAGGGGCGTCTTGTCCACGAGCAGCTTCCGGGGTTCTTCACTCACCGGCTCATCGTGGCACGCCCGGCCAGGGGCTCACGCCACCGGGCTAAGCTCGACATAGTATGACTTCTTCCCGCGATTCCGAGCCGGCGCCCGAGCCCGAGCCGACGCCCGAGCCCTTCACCCCGCCTTCCCCCGCAGCCCTCGACGCCCGGCTCGACTCGATCACCCGGCAGCCGTTCCGGGCCAAGTTCCACCTGCGCGGACGCGACCGGGTCACCGCCGAGC
>NZ_MUNH01000070.1:0-25189 GCF_002154615.1 Streptomyces recifensis | reverse complement strand
GGGGACGGTCCACGCCGCCCTGGATTCCGACGGGCGGCGGGTGGCGGTCAAGGTCGTCCACCCGGCGCAGGCCGACGACGACGAGTTCCGCGCGCGGTTCAAGCGGGAGGTCGAGGTGTCCCGGCGGGTCACGGGACCCTGCCTGGTGCCGCTGCTCGCGGCGGACCCAGGCGCGGCCGTGCCCTGGCTCGCCACCGTGTATGTGCCCGGTCCCACCCTCGGCGAGTACGTCGCCGCGCACGGCCCGTTGTCCGGGGCCCAGCTGTACGGCCTCGCTGCCGGGACCGCGGCCGCGCTTGCGGCCGTCCACGCGGCCGGGGTGGTGCACCGCGATGTGAAGCCGGGGAACGTCATCCTGGCGCCGGACGGACCCCGAGTGCTGGACTTCGGCATCGCGCACGCCCTGGACGGCACCTCCGTCACCCGGACCGGCGTGATGACCGGCACGGCGGGCTGGATCAGCCCGGAGGGCTACCGCACCGGCACAGCGGGCCCGGCCGGTGACGTGTTCGCCTGGGGAGCACTGGTCGCCTACGCGGCCACGGGACGGCTGCCGTTCGGCACCGGTGCCCCGGACGCGGTCGCCGCTCGGGTGATGTCCGGTGCCCCCGACCTCGCCGGAGTCCCCGACGACCTCCTGGCTTCGGTGACGTCCGCGCTGGCCAAGGCGCCGCAGGAGCGACCCACGGCAGCCGCGCTGGCCGCGCGATGCACGAAGCTTCTCGCCGTTCAGAGCACCCAGGTCCTGGGGGCCGAGCCGTCGACCGCGGCGCGTGACGCGATGACGGCCGCTTGGGAGGGCCTGCCGCCCGTCGAGGACGACCCGGCCTGGGCCAAGGCCCGGCGCAAGGTGACCCGCCGCCGGACCTGGCTCGTCGCCGCAGCCGCCGTCACCGGGTTCATGGTGGCCGCCACCGGCACGTACCTGATCGCGGAACAGGACCGGCACGGGCAACGGAACACGACGGCGTCCCCGGGCAGGGCGGCAGGCACTCCGAAGAGACACGAGGCGAAAACCCCGGCTCCCTCGACCGCCTGCCTGCCGGTCACCTACAAGACCCCCGACGGACAGGCGGGCTGCGAGTCCGAGAAGGCCATCTGCGCCGCCGGTTCGCCTTTCCACGTCAAGGACATCGACCGCCTGTGCGGCGGCCCGCCCGCCCTGCGGACGGTCAACGTCATCTCCCAGCCCTCCACGGGCGGAGACCCGGGTTCCCTGTACTGCCTGGCCTGGACCGGCAGCGCCGGCGCGGATTCCCGTGACGCCGTACTGCTGAGGAACGCCCCCGGCTACCAGTGCGGCGCGGACTTGGTGAGCCCCACCGGCTCGCGAGGTGCGCTGGGGGACTACACAGTCGTCTTCTACGACACCGAGCGGGACTGCACCCCCCTGTACCCCGGCACCCGCCTCACCTACCCGGCCGTCCTGGACTACAGCACCCTCGACGACCAGCAACCCCGCCAGTACGCCTGCCTCACCGAGCATGTGGGTGCCTGACGGGGGTCACGACCGCCCCGGCCACGCCCTCTCGCGGAGCAGGCGGAGGCCGTTGAGGCCGACGATCACGGTGGAGCCTTCGTGGCCGGCCACGCCGAGCGGGAGCGGGAAGGTGCCGGCCAGGTCCCAGATCACCAGGGCGGTGATGAACACGGCGGCGATGACCAGGTTCTGGATCACCAGGCGCCGGGCGGCGCGGGAAAGCCGTACGACGGCGGGGATGGCGGCGAGTTCGTCGCCGACCACGACGGCGTCCGCGGTCTCCAGCGCCAGGTCGGACCCGGCGCGTCCCATGGCGACGCCGGCATGGGCGGCGGCGAGCGCGGGGGCGTCGTTGACGCCGTCGCCGACCACCAGCACCTTGCGGCCGGCCCGCGCCATCTCCCGCACCGCGCCCGCCTTGTCCTGAGGGAGGAGACCGGCGCGGACCTCGGGGATGCCGGCCTCGGCGGCCAGGGCCCGTGCGGCCGGTTCGTTGTCGCCGGTCAGCAGCACGGGGGCACACGCGGTCAGTCGGGCCAGCGCGTGGACGGCGGCACCGGCTTCCTCCCGCAGCCGGTCCGCGATACCGAGTACGCCGACGGGAGTGCCGTCGACGGTGACCAGTACGGCCGTACGGCCCTGCTCCTCCAGGTGTGCGGCCACGGTCGCGCTCGTGCGGTCGAGGAGGCGGGCCGGGCTGCCCACCGCAACCGTGGGCCCCTCCACCTGCGCGCGCACCCCGGTACCGGGCGAGGAGGCGAAGTCCGTCACCGGCGGCAGGGGCAGCCGCCGGTCGCGTGCGGCGTCCACGATCGCGCGGGCCAGCGGGTGCTCGCTGGGGTGTTCGGCGGCGGCCGCGAGCCGCAGCAGCTCCTCCTCGGTCAGCCCCGAGGCGGCCAGGGGGCGGATGTCGGTGACGCGCGGGGTGCCCTCGGTCAGCGTGCCGGTCTTGTCCAGCGCCACGGCGTCGATCTGGCCCAGGCGTTCCATCACCACGGCCGACTTGACCAGCACGCCGTGGCGTCCGGCGTTGGCGATCGCGGACAGCAGCGGCGGCATGGTGGAGAGCACCACCGCACACGGGGAGGCGACGATCATGAAGGTCATCGCCCGCAGCAGCGCGGGCTGGAGGGTGTCGCCGAAGGCGAGGGGCACGGCGAAGACGGCGAGGGTCGCGGCCACCATGCCGATCGAGTAGCGCTGTTCGATCTTCTCGATGAACAGCTGGGTGGGCGCCTTGGTCCCGGACGCCTCCTCGACCATCCGCACGATCCGGGCGATCACCGAGTCCGACGAGTCCCGCTCGACACGGACCCGCAGGGAGCCGGTGCCGTTGACGGTACCGGCGAACACCTCGTCCCCGACCCGCTTCGCCACCGGCAGCGGTTCCCCGGTGATGGTCGCCTGGTCCACGTCGCTCGTACCGTCGATCACCCGGCCGTCCGCGCCGACCCGCTCCCCGGGCCGGACCAGGACGGTGTCCCCGACCGCCAGGTGCCCGGCATCGACTGTCTCCTCCGTGCCGTCCGGCAGGAGCCGGGTGGCGGTGGCGGGGGCGAGATCGAGCAGTCCACGCACCGAGTCGGCGGTGCGCGCCGTGGCGACCGCCTCCAGGGCTCCGGAGGTGGCGAAGATGACGATCAGCAGCGCACCGTCGAGGACCTGCCCGATCGCGGCGGCCCCGAGAGCGGCCACCACCATCAGCAGGTCCACGTCCAGCGTCCGGTCCTTCAGGGCCTTCAGCCCCGCCCAGCCCGGCTCCCAGCCGCCGGTCACGTAGGTCGCGGCGAACAACGTCCCCCACAGCCACGCCGGGCCGTGCAGCAGGTGGACCGGCAGCGCCACCAGGAACAGCACCAGCGCCGCGAGAGCCCAGCGCGCCTCGGGCAACGCCAGGACGCGAGTGCGGCGCCGGGGCCGGCCGGCGGCCCGGGCGACGGGAGCGGAAGACGCGCGGTCCAGTACGGAAGACACCACAGAACAACCCTTCACGGGCGGAGCGGACTACCCTCCACCGTACAGGAACAATTGAACAGATCTTCAAGTGTCGTCGTTATGATGGGCGCATGGGCCACGGACGCGTCACCAGCAGCAGCGCCAGCACCCGCGAACGCCTCGACGCGGTAGGCACCGCCGACGTCGCCGCCACCCTCCAGGCCCTCGCCACCCCGTCCCGGCTGCACATCCTGGCCCGGCTCCAGGAGGGCCCCTGCGCGGTCGGCGACCTCGCCAGGGCCGTCGGCCTGGAGACCTCGGCCTGCTCCCACCAACTCCGCCTGCTGCGCAACCTCGGCCTGGTCACCGGCGAGCGCCGGGGCCGCTCCATCGTCTACTCGCTCTACGACAGCCACGTGGCCGAACTCCTCGACCAGGCCCTCTATCACGTCGAGCACCTGCGCCTGGGCGTGCGCGACACCCCCGCCCCGCTCGGAGAGGCTGCCGTGGCCGAGTGAGAGCTACGACTCGTCGGCGGTGTCCTTGAGGGCGTCGCACGTGTTCTGGAACTCCTCCATCAGCCGGGTGGCCTCCACGACGAGGACGCCGTAGGGGCGCGAGGCGTCCGAGAGGGGCAGGTCGCTGTCCCGGGCGGCGCCGAGCACCTTCCGCAGGGCTTCCTGGGCGATCGTCGCGAGCCGGCACATCTCCTTGGCCTGCTCGGCCAGGGTGTCGCTGTCGAGCTCGGCGACGACGTGCGCGATGTCGCGCAGACTGGCGGCGAAGTCCGCGTACGCCTTGAGAGCGGGGGAGTAGGTGTACGTGTCCTCCGTCTCGCGCCAGCGGCCGAGGCTCCGCGTCAGCGAACCGAGCTGGTAGACCGCCCGTTCCAGCGCGTCGACACTCTGCCGGTAGCGGTCGAAACCCAGGTAGCCGCGGTGGGCGGGCAGGAAGCGGCGGGGGTTGAGGGGGAGGCTGCTCTCCGCCGTGTCCAGGCCCGCGCGGGCCTGCCCGACCGCGTGCTGCGCCCTCTCGCCGGCCCGGCGCCACTTGGCGGCCCGGTCCGCGTCCACCTCTCCGGTGCCCAGGCCGTCGGCCATGTCGTCCAACAGGGTCTCCAGCCGCCCGGCCAGCACCTGGAGGCCGTGCTCCGCGCTGCGGTACCGCAGCGGGGGCGCGATGCAGAGGTTCACGAGCACGCCCAGCCCGCATCCGACGAGCACCAGCAGGATGATCTGTCCGAGCTGGTTCACCTTGTCGGCGGTGGTGGTCGCGGTGGCGTACGTGGAGAAGGCGAAGAAGGCCGCCGTGGCGACCTGGGAGCGTTGCTCGCCCAGGGCGGGCCACCGTCCGACGCACAGGGCGATGACGGCGACCAGGACGAAGGCGAACAGGTCCGGCCCGGCGAGGAACCCGATGGCCGCCTGGACGGCCACGCCGACGGTGACCGCGGCCGTGTAGCGAAGCGCCTGCCAGACGGACTTGTAGACCGTGGCGTTCATGATCAGCACGGCGGAGAAGGGCGCGAAGGCGGGCGACGCCGCGTTCAGCAGGTCGTGCGCGATCCACCACGCCAGCGTCGCCGCCAGCGCGCTCTTGCCCACCAGGAGCGCCGTATTGCGCTCGTGCCCCGGCGTGCTCCACGCCCGCCTCACCCACGCGGTACAGCTCCGCAGCCACTCCATGCGCTTCGCCTCGGCCCTCGCTCACTACATCCGTCCAGGTGGGGCGAATACCCCGTGCGCGGCGGGTATGCGGATGGCGGCCGTCACACCGGGGGCGGATAGCGTTCCGGCATGACGTCAGCACCGCGCCGCTTCCCGCCGTATCCGATCCGTGGCGTACGGGTGCTGCACAGGAAGCAGAACTGCGCGCCGCAGTTCGCGGAGATCGAGGTGGACTTCGAACCCGCGGAGGAGGGTTTCGTCTTCGAGGTGGCCCGGGATCTCACGGTGGACTACGAGCCCGCCGACGCCCTGCCCCGCTTCTTCGCGGCTGCCGCCCTGGGAATCGAGGAGCGGTTGCGCCTGACCGGGCACGGAGTGGTGGTCGCCGCTCGGGTCATTCTGCGCCGCGCCCGCGCCGATACCTTCGGCTCGCACGAACGGGCGTTCAAGATCGCGGGCCACCTCGCCGCCCGTCAGGCCGTGGCACGTACGGAGGGCGCGGCCGACGAGTGACGCGCTTCAGGGGCGGCGCCCCAGCGGGCTCTGGGCGAGGGAGGCGAGCAGCGCGTCCGGGCCGTCGTACAGCACGTCCGCGCCGGCCTTCTCCAGATCCTCGCGGGGAATCCCGCCGCACAGCAGCCCCACACAGGTGACCCCGGCCCGGCTGCCCGCCTGCATGTCCCACACGGTGTCCCCTACGAACACCGATCGCTCCGGTGTCGCCCCGGCCAGCTTCAGTGCCCGCTGGACCGGCTCGGGGGCGGGCTTGCCCTCGGAGACGTCGTCGGCACTCGCCATGCCGCTGATCGCCTCGTCGGCGTCGAGCGCGGTCCGCAGCGCGGACAGCTCCTGACCCCCCGCCGAGGTGGCCAGGACGACCTTCCACCCGTCGTCCGCCAGCCGCCGCAGCAGCTGCCCGGCCTCCGGCAGCGCCGTCAGCCGCCCGAAGTACTGCCCGTACAGCGTCTTGTGTGCCGCACTGAGCGCCTCCGCCTCCTCACGCGCCCGGTCCGCGCCCAGCAGGTGAGCCACGAGATCACTCGAACCGAGACCGATGGCCCGGTGAATCGCCTGCGACGGCACATCATGCCCCGCCTGCCGCAACGCCTCCCACCACGCCGCCACATGGAGGTAGTTGGTGTCCACGAGGGTGCCGTCCACGTCGAACACGGCGGCACGGGCCGTGTCTTGGGCGTCGGTGGGGGGCATGGAACGCACATCCTCTCGTCACACCTGCTGTCCGCTTCGCCCGGCCCGCACCCACTCGCGGCGGCCACCGGCCCGGCATCCACACCGGGTACCCGATTTCCACCGGGTGACCGCGTGGTGCCGGGAAAGATCACCCCGGCCGGAATCGCCGCGGTGACCTTTGCCGCGGAACACGGCCCGCGCACCGCAGCGACTTGATGGACTGGAGCGGTGAAGATCCTGTCGCCCCGTGTCCTGCGGGCTCTCGAACGGTTCAACGCCGATCATCCCTGGGATCACAACGCCCACTACCACCGCTGGATCATGCGACGGCTGCCGAGGCGCTTCGACCGCGCCCTGGATGTCGGTTCCGGCAGCGGCGATCTTGCGAGGCTCCTGGCCGGACGAGCCGCCTCCGTGCAGGCCGTCGACTCCGATCCGGTGATCACCGGCCAGGCCCGGAAGCTGACTCCGTCCGGGCTACCCGTCACCTGCACCGTCGCGGATGCGATGGCCGAGCTTCCGGCGGGCCCCTACGACGTCATCACGTGTGTCGCAACGGTCCACCACCTGCCCTTCAGCCAGGCGCTCACCCGGTTCCGGCGTCATCTGGCGCCGGGCGGGACCCTGGTGATCGTCGGCCTCTTCCGCGCCCGGACCCCTGTGGACCACCTGCTCGGTGGGGTCGCCATTCCGGCCAACATCGCCGTGGGGTGGCTGAAGAACAGGGGACGCTTCTCGGAGAGGCCCGTCTCCATGACGGCCCCCACTCGCTCGGCGGAGATGACCTTCGGCGAAATCGTCCGGGAAGCCGGGGATGTCCTGCCGGGCGCACGGCTGCGGCGGCGGTTGTTCTGGCGCTACACGCTCGTCTGGAATCAGCCTTGAGCGGCCCTGCCCCGGGAGCACCGGCCGGACACGGGTCCGAGCCGTGGAACGCCGGGTTGTCCGCAGGGCGTCGTTCGGATCGCACGGTTCGCGCAGAGGTCCGCTTGTGGCGTCGCACGTACGGCGTCACCGCCGTGCGTCCCCTTTCGGCGCGCGCAAGGATGCTGGCATGGCCGCTCAGGAGCAGGACGACAGGAAGAGCACCGTCGCCGAGTTCAACGAGGCGGTGAACATGACGCCGGCCGAGTTGGAGAAGTGGCTGGGGACCGACGAGTCGAACGGGGCCGGGCAGCACAGCGGCGAGGACGGGGAGAGCGTGGGGCACGCCTCCGGTCGTCGCATCGTCGATCTGCTGCGCACCAGGAAGAGCGACCTCTCTGACGACGACCTGGCCCACATGCGCAAGGTTGTCGGCTATGTGCACCGGCACGTCAAGCAGCGTCCCAGTGGGGATGTCTCCGACACCAAGTGGCGCTATTCGTTGATGAACTGGGGACACGACCCGCTCAAGTGACGCAACGGATGAGGACGACGTGTCCTGGGCGGCGCGGCGACCGAGAACTCGGCCGTAGCCGGCAGCGGGGACGGTTACGGGCCGTCAGCCCATCGATGGCTCCCCGTCGGCGTCAGCGCGCCCCGGTTCCCCGACGGCGTGCGGCCGAGGCGGCGGCTGCCCTCGGTGGCTTGCGGGCCAGCAGGCAGGCGTGCGGTCGGTTCACTCGTCCGCCGGGCTCCTGCTCCAGCCTCGCGGTGACGACGAGTCCGGCCTGCTCCAACAGGCCGGCCACGCGGCCCAGGGGCAGGAGGTACGACGCGTAGGACACCGGACGGCCGTACCCCCGCGTCGGCTCCAGCCGCTCATCGCCGACATAGTCACCCCAGAGCAGGTACCCGCCGGGCGCGAGCGTGCGGTGGAACTCGGCGAACACCGCAGGCAGCCACCGCGGAGGCGTGTGGTGGGTGGAGTACCAGGCCAGGATGCCGCCCAACTCGTCGTCCCCCGTGTCCAGCGCGGTCATCGAGCCCTCGCTGAACCGCAGGTCCGGATAGGCGTGCCGGGCCAGCTCGACCATTCTCGGCGACAGATCGACGCCGAAGGCGGACACGCCCAGCCCGGCCAGGTACGCCGTCACCCGGCCGGGGCCGCACCCCAGGTCCGCGACCGGCCCCGGACCGGCCGCCCGCACGAGTTCGGCGAACCCTGACAGCATCGCGCGGGACAGCGGGTCCATCGCGGCGGGCGGCGGGACGCGCTCGACGTAGTCGACGGCGACCGTGTCGTACGACTCGCGGACAGCGGTCAGATAGGAGGGCTCAGCCACGCGGCCGACCCTAGCCCGCCACCTCACCGGCGCGAACGAGTCGGCGCTGCCGGAGCATGTTCTGTGGCCCGGCTCAAGGGCTGTGCGTCAGTGGTGATGGTGTACGACGGCGTGGCCTTTGCCGCGGGTGATCATCCACCGGTTGACGGGAGTGGTCAGTACGAAGGCGACGGCCAGTGAGGCCGTCAGCGAGATCCAGAACAGAGCCTGTGTCAGTCCTGCGTCCATGGCCCCCGGGACGCCCACCATGACGGTGTTGTCGACGAGTTCCATCACCGCGATGGACACCGTGTCCGCGGCCAGGGCGACCTTGAGGGCCTGGGGGAGCGGAAGGCCGGCGCGCAGTACCCCCCGCATGGTCAGCACGTAGCCGAAGACGAAGGCCAGCGCGATGGAGAGGACGACCGTGGCGGCGTTGTGCAGACCGGCGGCGGTGCCGATCACCATGCCCAGGACCTCGCCGATGGCGCAGCCCGTCAGACAGTGCAGGGTCGCTCGGGCGGCAGTGCGCCAGGAGGCACCCGAGTCAGGGTGCGCGTGCTGATGCCGGTGTGCGGTGTGGTCCATCGCCGGCTCCTCTCGTCGTGTCGGGTCACCGACCCGAACAACATACCCCCTAGGGGTATTCCGGTCGACCGTTGTGAGGCGGGACCGACCCACGAGTACTACATGCCGCGATCCGGGCAAGAGGAAAGAGATCAACGTCAGCCCGACCGGCCCCCGGGGCCGGCTCACGCCAAGGAGGAGCGCATGTCGAAGGTGGAAGAGTCCATCGAGGTCCGCGTCCCCGTGACGGACGCCTACAACCAGTGGACCCAGTTCGAGGACTTTCCCCAGTTCATGGACGGTGTCGAGCGCATCGAGCAGCGCACCGAAACCCTCACCCACTGGAAGACGCGCATCGACGGAGTGGAGCGGGAGTTCGACGCGGAGATCACCGAGCAGATCCCCGACGAGCGGGTCGCGTGGACCACGGTCGGCGGGGAAGCCCGGCAGGCCGGAGTCGTCACGTTCCACCGCATCGACGACGGCACCACCAAGGTCATGCTCCAGCTCGACTACGCCCCGGAAAGCCTGACCGAGAAGGTCGGGGACAAGCTGGGCTTCGTCAAGCGCCAGGCCACCGGTGACCTGAAGCGCTTCAAGGAGTTCATCGAGAAGCGGGGCGGCGCCGCGACCGGCCAGTGGCGCGGCCAGGTCTGAGCCCGCATCGACGGCGACGAGGGGCGGGTCCGCGCGGCAGCCGGGCCCGCCCTCGCCCCGCCGCGACGCGACTGGCGACCTCACCGGCCGCCACGCAGTATCAAGTCGTCGTCCCCGGACCGGTTCCGGCGCAGGACGAACGAGCAAGGAGTGCCCCTGATGCACGATGTGCTTCCCCCGCCCGCCGAGGCGTTCGTCCGGTACGCCGACGCGCTGGCGGCCGGGAAGGCCGACTGCCCCCTGCCCGGTAGCGGCGGTACCGCGGCCCGGTTCGACACGCTGGCAGGGCTCGCGCGTGAGGACCTGTGCACGGCCCGGCTGGCGGAGGGGCATCTGGACGCGGTGGCGATCCTCGCCGAGCTGGAGGGGGAGCCGGTGCGCCCCGGCGAGTACTGGGGTGTGTGGGCGGCCGAACCGCCCGGTTCCGGACTGACCGCCACCCGTACGGCGGAAGGCTGGGTGCTCGACGGGGTCAAGCAGTACTGCTCCGGGGCGCACACCTGCACGCATGCCCTGGTCACCGCGCTCGCCGACGACGGGCGCCGGCTCTTCGCGGTGCGCACCGGCATCCCCGGTGACGCGCGGCCCGCGCCCGCTGACGGTCCCGGTTGCCGGCCGGTACCCGGGACGTGGCAGGCGGTCGGCATGGCCGGCAGCGACAGCCCGGATGTGCGCTTCACCGCGGTGCCCGCCGTCCCGGTGGGCGGAGTGGAGGCGTACCTGCGCCGGCCCGGCTTCCACCACGGCGGTGTGGGCGTGGCGGCCTGCTGGTACGGCGGGGCCCAGGCCGTGGCCCGCGGTCTGTTCGAGCGGGCCGGGCGGCGCGCCGACCCGTTCACCGACGCGCACGCCGGCGCGGTCGACCTGTGGCTGCACACGGCCGGGGCGGCGCTGGCGCGGGCCGCCGAGGAAATCGACGCCGACCCACAGGACAAGGGCGGAACGGCCGGGCTGCGCGCCCTGCGGGTACGGGCACTCCTGGCGGAGGTGTGCGCCGAGGTGCTGGACCGGGTGGGCCGGGCGACCGGCGCGGGGCCGCTGTGCCACGACGAGCGGCACGCGCGGGCCGCGGCCGACCTGGCCGTCTACGTACGCCAGCACCACGCCGAACGGGATCTGGCCGCTCTGGGCGCCCTGGTGTGCCGCGGTGACGGAGCCGGCCGATGAGCGCCGCGACCGAGGACTACGCCGACCCGATCCAGGCTCCCGGCACCGACGAGCGGGAGTGGCGCGCGTGGGACGGCTGGGACCGGATGCCGGAATGTCCGCTGCCGACGCAGGGGCGGGTCGTCGTGGTGGCGGCTCACCCGGACGACGAGGTGCTGGGCGTGGGCGGAACCCTCGCCCGGCTGGCGGCGGCCGGGATCGCGCTGACCGTGGTGTCCGTCACCGACGGCGAGGGATCGCACCCCGGCTCCACCCGTGTGACCCCCGGCCGGCTCGCCGAGCTGCGCGCCGGTGAACTGCGCGACGCTTTGCGGGAGTTGGGGGCACAGGAGGCGGAGGTCGTGCGGCTGCGGCTGCCCGACACCGGGGTGGCCCGGCACGAGGACCGCCTGGCGGGCGAACTGGCCGCCCTGCTGCCGGGGGCCGCGCTCTGCCTCGCGCCGTGGACGCAGGACGTGCACGGCGATCACGAGGCGGCGGGGCGCGCCGCGCTGGCCGCCTCCCGCGCGGCGTCGGTGCCGTGCCGGCTGTACCCGGTGTGGCTGTGGCACTGGGCCCGCCCGGGAGACGCCCGGGTGCCCTGGCGGCGGGCCGCCCGGATCGTCCTGTCGCCCGAGGCGCAGACCCGCAAGCGTGCCGCGGTCGACCGCTTCGTCACCCAGATCCGGCCGCTCGGTGACGCGCCCCAGGACGCCGCGGTGCTGCCTCCGGACGAGGTGGCCCACCACTTGCGCGGCTGGGAGGTGGTGTTCGGATGACCCGGCCCCGTACCCCCGACGCGTACTTCGACGGCATGTACCGCGCCGCCCGCGACCCGTGGCGGCTGGCCGAGCGGTGGTACGAACGGCGCAAGTACGACCTCACCGTGGCCGTCCTGCCGATGGCCCGCTACCGGCGTGCGTTCGAGCCGGGCTGCTCGGTCGGTGAACTGACCGTCCGCCTGGCGGACCGCTGCGACGCCGTACTCGCCTGCGACCGGGTCGAGTCGGCGGTCGAGACCGCCCGCGGGCGCACCGCCGGCCTGCCCCACGTCTCGGTGCGCCGGATGCTCGTGCCCGAGGAGTGGCCGGACGGCTCGTTCGACCTCGTCGTGCTGTCCGAACTTCTCTACTACCTGGACGACAGCGCCCTGGACCAGCTGCTGGAACGTGCGGTCGAGTCGCTGGACCCGGCCGGCACGCTGGTCACCGTCCACTGGAACCATCCGGTGGCGGAGCACCTGAGAACCGGCACCGGCGTCGCGCGCCGCCTCGACGCGCAGCCGGGTCTCGCTCTGCTCGCCGACCACCGCGAGGAGGACTTCGTTCTCCAGGTCCACCAGCGCACCGGACCGGACGGCCGTACGCCCCCCGGGGTCGCCGCTCGCGAAGGGCTCGCATGAGCGCGGCCACCGTCGCCGTCGTCATTCCCGCCCATGACGAGGAGCGACTGCTCCCGGCCGCCCTCGCGGCGCTCGCCCGCGCCGCCCGCCACCCCGACGTCGCCGCCGGCAGGGTGCTGACGGTGGTGGTGGCCGACGCCTGCCGCGACCGCACGGAGGCGGTGGCCCGGGACGCCGGGGCCCTGGTCGTCCGCACCGACTGCCGCAACCCCGGCCGGGCCCGCGCGGCCGGGGTCCGGCACGCGCTCGAGCGGTGCTTCGCGGGACCTTCCGCCCTGTGGATCGCCACGACCGACGCCGACAGCGTCGTCCCGTCCGGCTGGCTCGCCCACCAGCTCGCCCGCGCGCGGGAAGGCTGGCAGGCCGTCGTGGGCACCGTGACCCTCCCCCTCTCCTCGCCACTGGCCGCGCCGCATCTCGCGCTGTACGAGAAGACGCGGCCGCCGAAGGGCACCCCCTGGCTCCACCCCCATGTGCACGGCGCCAACCTGGGCTTCGCCGCCGACGCCTACCTGGACGCCGGCGGTTTCCCGCCGCTCACCACCGGAGAGGACAGGGCCCTGGTGCACGCGCTGGAACGTCGCGGCCACCGCGTCCTGCGCACCGCCGCCTGCCCGGTCCAGACCTCCCCACGCCTGCGCCCCCGTGCCCACGGCGGCTTCGGCCACTACCTGTCGGCGATGGCCCGCGCTTCGGATCAGCCTCACGGCCCTTCGCCGGTGCCGGGCGGCGACATGTACGACCTCGGGGCGAGCACCGGTGCGGACGACGTCGGCGCGTAGCCTGCCCGGCCACGCAGCCGTTCCACCCCCACGGCCCACCCCTCGGAGCGGGGTTCCTGGTCGGCTACGACGGAGTCGGGCTGAGCCCGGCCAGGTGGGCGGTGTCGCCCCACGTGTGCAGTCGTAGCGTGCGGCCGTCCGTGGTCCAGTGGGACAGGGAGGCATTGGGTACGGGCGGGAGGTGGCCGGGTGCGGCCGCGCCGATCCCGGCCAGGGCGTGTCGGAGGGCGAGCAGGACGCCGTCGTGCGTGACGAGCAGGACCCGGCGGCCTGCGGCGGCCTGGGAGAGGTCGGCGATGAACTGCCGTACGCGCAGGGTGACATCGGTGAGGGCCTCGCCGCCCGGAGGCCGGTAGTGCCATTCCCCGAGCAGGCGCCGACGACAGGCCTCCTCCGGGCTCCGCGCCTGCACGGCGGTGGGCGGGTACAGCTCGAAGATGCCCGTCTCCCGGTCTCGTAGCCGTTCGTCGACGACTGTCTCCACGGTGGGAACACCCTGCACGGCGGCGGACTCCCGCATCGCGTGCCAGGTCTGGCGGGCCCGCAGGTAGGGCGAGCACACGACCAGGTCGGGGCCGCTCTCGCGGTCTTGGTCCGCGAGCCACCCACCCAGGGCCCCGGCCTGGCGCACGCCCAACGGCGAGAGAGAGACGTCCCGGTCACGCCCGGCCACCGGCTCGGTCGAACGCGAGGCGGCCGCGGCGGCGAAGGCGAGGTTGGCCGTGGACTCACCGTGCCGGACCGCCCACAACGCGCCCAGACCGCATGGCGGTGCCAGTGCCGGGTCCGCATCAGCCGATGCGGACCCTCCTTGGGGCCTTGCTCGCGGTTCCACCGTCATCGAGACGCTCCTTCTCGCTACGCGGCGGGTGAGAGGTCGTCGGACGGTCTGCCTGCCCACCCCGAGGGCGTGCCTGATGTCTACCCCTGACCCACTGCGTCTCCCCCTCCCCACAGTCACATGGACGAGGCGGTCCGGCCTTGCCGCCGGCCCCGCGTCCACGAACGCGTCTGCCGCCGCGCCGCCCACCGGGCAGACATGGGCCGATCGCGCAGGTGAGCGACGGTTTTCGTGATCCAACTGCGATTGACACCGGCACGGACTCCTTCGAACACCCGGGGCGGGCGCGCCGCGCGGTGGTTCTGCGGGAGAGAATCGAAGAGCTGGCCCCGCCCGGGTCAGCCGAACGCCGGCGAGTCGATGACGCGAGGGGCTGGGCAGGACGAGGTTACTGGGACGACCTGAACGTAACCGTCGCTCAAGGGCAGGCGCAGCAGGCAGCCACAGCTGAGCGAAGCGTGCTGGTCACCGACGCGCTGCGGCGAGCCGCTCGTGGTGAGGTCGGCGAGGACACAGGGGAAGACCTCCAGGCCGCTGAACTTGCGGCGGCCGTCGAGCTGCTGCAAGGGGCCCGGAACGCCCACTCCGGCTGATCCACGCGCACCGGGTCGCAGCCTATGTGCTGACGTTCGTCGCGTCGCTCGGCCTGAACATGGCACTGGTGTGGAGCGGAGTGCTGGACTTCAGCCTGTGGGGCTGGTTGTTCTGGATCCCCGTGCTCGCCGCCGAAGCCAAGCTCCGCCGGGCCAAGAAGCTGGGGCAGGAGCGTGTCGTCGCGCGCATACAGGCGCGCCATGACGAAGCGCGGTCAAAGCCGTCTGCCGGCGTGGCCTGAGCTGCCTCCGCCGTCCCGGACCCTCGGCCGGCGCTGCTTGCCCCCGCCGTCAGCCCGTCGAACGCAACGAATCCAGTTCGCTTCCGAGCCCGTCCCGCAACGGGTCATGCTGCGGGCCCAGCCTGAATCCCCGCGCTCCAGCGGTCGTCCGGATACAGGGAAGATCTCGTCCCCAGCGGTCGGCGGCGAGGGCCGGGTCCTCGAGGAAGATCCACGCGGCCACCGGTGACGGTCCGACGGACGGGTGAGCGTAAGCCGTTGCCCAGTGGTGAGAGCCCGTTCCTCCGTGTAGCGTCGCAGACAGATGCCGTGTCCCGCCCACGCCCCGGCGTGGGCGTTGTGCTGTGCGCCGCGGGAACAGGGCATCACCTTCGGGTCCGCGCGGTGCGGGCCCGGTCTCGACCGGAAGGTTCAGCATGACCAGCGGTACCGTGAAGTGGTTCAACGCCGAAAAGGGCTTCGGCTTCATCTCGCAGGACGGCGGCGGCCCGGACGTCTTCGCGCACTACTCCAACATCAACTCTTCCGGCTTCCGCGAGCTCCTCGAGGGCCAGCAGGTGACGTTCGAGGTCACCCAGGGCCAGAAGGGCCCCCAGGCGGAGAACATCACCGTCGTCTGACCGCGTGCGGCTCGCGGGCCCCGGAAAACGCTCCGGGGCCCGCCCCGCCCCTGAGAGATCTCGCCGCACGCGTTGTCGGCGTTCTCTCAGGCCGGAAGGCCTGGTGACGCCGCCTCAGATGGTCGGGGTGTCGTCCACAACCGGCTTGTGAATCTCGACGACCGGCTTCCACCCCGGGGTGAACTCGATGAAGTCCGCGCGGGTGGGGTAGGTGTCGATCGCGCGACGGTCACGCTTGGGGCTGTCGCCCCCCTTGCGCCCGCGCGGGACCTGCTCCTCGAAGATGTCGACCTTGACGTCGGGAACCTCCTTCAGGCCCTGGCGCCAGATCTGCACGACGTCGGCACCGAACGCCTGCCGGGCAGCGGCGTAAAGGGCCGAGAGAGCCCCCTTGTCCCCGCTGGGGACGAAGAGCGCCAGGTCCAGGACGACGCCGGCGGACTGGAGGACCTCGATGGTGTCCGAGCCGTTCTCGTCGGCCACGTAGATTCCGGCTTCGTTCTCGTCGTCCGGAAGGCAGGAAACCTCTTCCTGGAATACGGTTCTCGCCGTTATCGAACCGCCCTCGAAATCCTCACCGGACTTGGTCAGAAAAGCAGGGACGTAGCAACCGGGAAGCTTGAGTTCTGCCGTGTCGGCGGAAACGAAGAGCCTGTCCTTCATACCAAGCTTCGTCACCTCTTCCAATGAGAGGCGGCGAACGGCGATCTTCTCCGTGTTCACGATTTCCCTTTCAGGTAGCTCTGTCCCTCAGAACAGGGACGCTACCATGAAACGCCGAGGTCAACTGCCCAGTAAACGTTGGGTACATGGCTCTCGGTGAGCGGTTGCATTCCGGTGCGTCGGGTGCATCTCGAAGAGAGCGGTGCAAATGGACCAGATGGCAACATCGGGATGAAGCGGGAACCGGAAGTCGTCTACTGCCGCGCCCTCTTGGGCCAAGGCTTCGGCCTCACCCGGCGGTTGCCGCGAAGCTCTGGGCCGGGGAGCCGTCGCAGGCGCGCTGGGTGAGCTGCGCGCTGTTGGTGGCGGCGGACGCCGCTGTGAGGCACTTGCCGCTGTGCCGGGCGGTGAAATGGTACCGCCCGGTGGCCTCCCGCACCGGGAGCCACTGCTGGTTCAGCCCGCCGCCGTACGCCCACAGCTGGAGCGGTGCGTTGTCGGCGCTGGAGACGTCGGTCACGTCGATGACCTGGTCCGGAGCGGGGCGCACCCCGATGCGCCGGTATCCGCCGCCGGTCCCGGCGAGCCGGAACTGCTGCGCCTGGGTGCCGTTGCAGGCGTACTGCTGGATCGCGGTCCCGTTGGCCGTGGCGGCCGCGCGGGCGTCGACGCAGGTGCCGTTGCCGACGTTGCGCAGCGAGTACCACGATGTCTCGGAGAGACTGTCGTCCGGCGGGGTGGTACCGCCCGCGCCGCCGAGCCATTTCAGCCCGTCCAGCAGGAACCGGTTCTGCGTCGCGCTGGCGAACGTCGACGACAGCCGGGTGTTCGTGTCGTAGTTCATCGCGTTGTGGCCGAAGTTCGCGTAGAGCATCCGGTACTTCGTGTTGGTCCACAGGATCGGGTAATAGCCGCTGTACCAGGACTGGTCGGGGTCGGTGCCCAGGGGGAAGCTGCTGGGGTCGACCGAGGCGAGGACCTTGATGTCCGGGTTCTGCCGCAGATCGTTGGACCAGCTGTACCACTCGCTCACCGACGAGGTGAAGGTGGCGGGCAGGTTCACCGTGGAGGGGTGCGTGCGGTCTTCGACCTTGAGGACGGCGGAGGTCGGACCCCAGGTGTTGGACTTGAAGTCACCGCTGCCCAGGAAGGTGTTGTGGTACCAGGACCAGCCGGCCGCGTTCGTGGTGAAGGCGGAGACGTGGAAGCCCATCCAGGCCCCGCCGTCGCGCATGTACTGCTCGAACCCGGTGCGCTGGGCGGGGGTCTGCGGCAGGTCGTCGAGGAAGAGGACGACCTGATAGGCGTTGACTCCACCGTTGGCGAGGAGATTCCAGTCGTTGCTGGCGGTGTAGGTGAAGCCGTTCGCGGCCGCCTGCTTGGGCAGCCAGTCGTTCGCCTCCTTCTCGAAGTCGATGTGCGCCGCGTCCCAGGTGCCGCTGTAGAGGCCGAGCACCTTGAAGGGTGCCGCCGCGGTGTGCGCTTGCGCGGCGGGTGGCACGGCGAGCCCGAGCAGGGCCGCGAGCAGGAGGAGAAGCCGCAGGCCGGTGCGGCCGGATCGCGTGTCCATCTGCTGATCAATCCTTCCGTACGGTCTACGGGTAGGTGGTCAAGTAGGCAACGTTGTTTGCCGAGTTGGACGGCCCTCCGGTGTCGTTGATGACGTGGCTGATGGTCCCGGTGCCGCCCAGCGAGACGGTCACCATGTCGTGGAACCTGACCCCGGAGGTGTTCGGCACCTCGAAGGCCCGGTCCGCGACGACGCCGGGGTTGGTGCTGAAGTAGCAGTAACTGCCCAGCCCCCACGCCTCATGACGGGTGACGGAGCCGGCGACCTTGTAGGCGGGGTAGCCCTTGCCTCCGCCGTTCATCCAGGCGGCCTGGTTCGGCGGGTCGTAGGGCATCTCGTTCTGGAAGAAGTACGTTCGCCCGCCGTTGCCGTTCCAGAGGACCTGGGTCTTCTGGAAGTGCTCGACGAACAGGCCGTACGCGGTGACGTCGGCGCCGTTGACGACGAGCCCGGTGTCGGCGGTGTTGGTGGTCCAGCCGACCGTGCCGCTGTTGCCGTGGTCGGCACGCCAGATCCAGGTGTGGTCGATGATCGTGTTCGCGCTGTTGACCACGAGGGAGTCGGTCGCCTTCCCGTTGGTGGCACCGCCGATGCGGACGAAGAAGTCGGACAGCTGGACGGGGTCTGCGGCGTGACCGGCGGCCGCGCCGTCCGGGCCGATCCGCACCAGCGTCCGGGAGGTGGTGGTGCCCGCGTCGATCAGCAGACCGGCGAGCTGGATGCCGTCCACGTCGGCGGTGCTGATCGCGGTGATCCCGCCGTCCGGGACGAAGGTGGCCAGGCCCATGCCGAGGACGACCGTGTCGGGACGCGTGATGTTCAGCGTCTGGTCGAGATGGTAGACGCCGGGGGTGACCAGCAGGTTCTTGCCGGCCGCCAGGGCCGCGTTCAGGTCGGCCGCGGTGGCGCCGGGCTTGACGATGAAGAACTGGTCGAGCGGCAGCGACGTACCCGAGGGCGTCCGGCCGCTCCAGGTCGTGCCGACCGCGTTCGCGCGCAGGGCGGGCACGAACACCTTGTAGGCGCCGGCCGCGTCCACGTACAGGAAGGGCTTCTCGCGGATCGTCGGGCTGCTCGCGACATTCGTGTACGTCGGGAAGGACTGGGCGGGCGCGCCCTGGTCGCCGACGAAGACCATGTTCCAGTTGGACCCCGACCAACTGCCCATCTGGGAGTTGCGGGTGAGGAACTGTTGCTGGGAGCCGGAACGGATCTGTCCGTCGACCTTGGTGTCGGAGATGAAGCCGCCGCTGGACCAGCCGCCGTCGTCGAGCGCGAGGTTGCCGCGTACGTGCATACGCCGGTACGGGGCGGCCTGCGAGACGGCCCAACGGTCTGTGCCGCCGGTCGGGTTGACCGACAGGTTCTCGGCGGAGCGCCAGAAGTTCTGCGTGGCGTTGCCCTGGAACCAGTCGGCCTCCGCGTGCACGGCGCCGTTGATGGTGACGTCGTCCGGGGAGAGACCGAGGCCGGCGACCTGGGTATAGAAGCCCACGTTGGCATCGGCGCTGTAGGTGCCCGGCTTGAACAGCAGGGCCTGGCGCGCCGAGCCGAACTGGTTGGTCTGCTGCTGGGCGAAGACCGAGTTCAGCTTCGCCTGGATGGTGGCGGCCGGCATCGACGGGTCGAACACCGTCACGTTCGGGCCGAAGTCCGGGGTGCCGGGCGGGTTCGTCGTGCCACCGCCGAGTGTGAAGGACTGCGCGGCGGTGCCGTTGCAGGTGTACTGGGCGAGCTGCACGCTGTCCGCGGTGGAGGCGGCCGGCACGTCCAGGCACTTGCCGCTGTTGCGGTTGACGAAGTGGTATGAGCCGTCGGACTCGGCCACGGGCTGCCACTGCTGGTTGGCGCCGCCGGAGTACGTCCACAGCTGGACCGCGGCCGAGTCGGCGGTGGACACATCGGTGACGTCCCAGGCCTTGGTTGCGTCCAGGCCGCTGTCGACGCGGTAGTAACCGCCGCTGGTGGGGACCAGCTGCCAGGTCTGGGCGGCGCTGGCGTTGCAGGCGTACTGCTGGACGGCGGTGCCGTCGCCGCTCCCGGCCGCACGGGCGTCGACACACTTGCCGCTGCCCTTGTTGATCACGGTGGTGGGACCGGTAGGGATCGCCGCGGCCGCCGCGGTCCGCGCGCTCGCCGGTGTCGGCGCGGCGGACTGGAGTCCGGCAGCGGTCGTGGCCACGAGTACGGCCACAGTGAGAGCTCTCAACACGGAAGTCTCCTGGGGCGGGTCGTCAGCCGGTGTACTTGGCGAAGATGCCGGTGAACTGCCAGGCGCTCTGGGCCACGCCCGAGCACGTGTCGTCGTTCGGGTAACCGCCGGAGCAGGGCCGGTCGCGGTTGGCCGACCAGAAGGTGAGGCGCGCGAGGTGGTGCTGCTGCGCGTAGCCGAGGATGGTCTGGAAGTCGGCTGGGGTGACGGTCTCGTTGTCGTCGGTGATCCCGTTCATGGACGAGATGCCCATGCCCCGGTAGGCCTGGTCGTCGGTGTAGCCGTAGGCGTTCTTGAGGGCGTTCTTCAGCCCCTCGGCCGCCCTGGTGGTCAGCGTCCCCATGTTCTGTCCCGCGCCGCCGAAGTCGAACGGCATGATGGTCCAGCTGTCGACCTGGAGCCCGGAGTTGGCGGCTCGGTTGATCAGGCTGGTGTCGGGCCCGGACTGCCCCGTGCCGATGGTGACGTACACCTTGATGCCCGGGTTGTTGGCCTTGACCGTCTTGAGCGCGTCCACGGTGCGCTGCTGCACGGTGCCGTTGCTGTACGCGTCGGCCTCGATGTCGATGTCGATGGCCTTGAGCCCGTAGGCGTCGATGACCTTCTGGTACGCGCCGGCCAGTGCCGAGGCGCTGGTGCAGGAGCTCTCCAGCTTGTTGCCGCTGTAACCGCCGAACGAGGGGATGACGTCGCCGCCCGCGCCCCGCACGGTGTTGATCGTCTGCTGGTCGACGCCACCGGTCAGCGGACGGCCGCCGTCCCACTGCGGGTTGCAGGTGCCGTTGCTGAGGACGAAGGCGAGGGTGAACCACTTGACGCCGGTGGCGTTCATGACGGTGGTCGGGTTCGGCGGGCTGCCCCAGCCGTTGTAGAGGTACGGGGCGACGGCCATCGGAGCCGCGGCGGGAGGCGTGCCCCCGCCGCTGGGCGCGGTCCACTTCTGGTTGGCGGCGCCGGTGCAGCTCCAGATCTGGACGGGCGTGCCGTTCGCCGAGGTGTTGCCGGTGACGTCGGCGCACTTGCCGGACTGCTGGCCGACCAGGTCGCGGGCGGCGGAGACGGTCCACTTCTGGTTGGCGGCGCCGGTGCAGTCCCACAGCTGGAGCCTGGCGCCGTTGGCGGTCGAACTACCGGTCACATCAAGGCACTTGCCGAGCGCGCGGACCGTGCCGTCGGTCCCGACGGTCCACTGCTGCGCGGCGGTGCCGTTGCAGTCGTAGAGCTGGACGGCGGTGCCG
The DNA here is from genome assembly GCF_002154615.1 of Streptomyces recifensis. NCBI lineage: Bacteria > Bacillati > Actinomycetota > Actinomycetes > Kitasatosporales > Streptomycetaceae > Streptomyces > Streptomyces recifensis. The sequence goes on along the minus strand of NZ_MUNH01000070.1, from coordinate 4,197 downwards.
TTGGCGGAGTTGGCTCCCGCCACGTCGAGGCACTTGCCGCCGAGCCCGGTGATGGTGCCGGTGGCCGCGGCGGCCGGAGTCACGGTGAGCGCGCCTGCCGACGCGGTGAGCAGTGCGGCGGCGAGCACACCGCGCAGGGTGGATCCGGGCGTGGGGGACATGGGGGTTCACAGCCTTTCAGGGGAGGCCGTCGGTGGGGGTGGGGGTAGCGCTGTTCAAGTACCTGAACTGCATGTGCATTCATGAAGCGGTGGCGAACGGGAACCTAAAGGTCCAGACCTGGGCCGTCAAGAGTTGACCCCGAAAAGGGCCGCAACGAATCCGCTGGGGCGAGGTGTTGAACACACCGAAGCTCCGTACACCGTCCTGATGTCCAAGGGCTGACCCGGTTGATGGGGGAGCGACCGTCGACGGGTGCTCAACACCGTCAATGCGAGTCCTGTCAGCCGGACAAGGTGTTCCGGGCCGCCGATCTGTGAGGGCGGCCCGGAACGCGCGACTGCTTCGGGCGACTCTCCGGGCTCGTCACGGGGATCACGCCCGGGTGCGCGAAGGCGGAGAGCGCGATCGGCCGCTGGGTGGCGCCCAGCAGATCCGTCTGCGCGACGGGCAGGTCCTGGGCGAAGACCTGGCGGAGCTTGTCGGTCTGCACGTAAAGGTCCGTGCCACTGGTCCCGTCTCCGTTGCGGAAGGGTGCAGCCCCTCCGCCTCTGCATGTACGCACTGCCATCCGGGTGAACCGGGTGGCGGTCACGACCGGCCGAGGAGTTCGGCGTACGCCCGCGCCCGCACCGGTGTCCGTTCGAGCCTGCCGAACTCGAACTGTCGGCGACCCCCTCGCTCTAGGAGAGCAGACCCGTGGCCCGCGCCAGCCGTTCGCCTTCCTTGAGCCGGGCGTGGGCCTCCTCGCCGAGGGCGTGCACCAGGCCGGCCACGACCGTCTCGATCACCGCCATGGTCGGCACCAGGCTGTCGTACGGGGACGGGGTGGACACCTGGGCGGCCAGCACCACCTCGGAGTGGGCGGCGGCGGGCGACAGCCAGGGGTCGGTGAAGAGGACGACCCGGCCGCCCCGCTCGTGGAGCAGCTCGACGAGCGCCGCCTTGTCCGGCTCGTAGCGCCGGTAGTCGAAGACGACCAGGACGTCGCGGCGTCCCCAGCTCGTCATGGCCGCGGTCCGCTCGACGGTGCGCTCGGACAGCACCGAGACACCATCGCGCAACTGCATGAGATGAAGCGCCAGATACTGGGCCAGGTGGGCGGTGAAGCGGCCGCCGGTGAGCGTGATCCGCCGCTTGGGGTCGCTGAGCAGCTCGACGGCGCGCTCCAGGTCGTGCGGCGGCAGTTCGTCGTAGGTCTGCGCGAGCGCCGCCGTGAAGACGCGACGGCCCTGGTTCAGCAGGCCCTCGTCGCCTTCCTGCTCGTTCGCGCCCCGGCCCGACGACTCGTACAGGGACAGCGGAGAGGCGCTGCGCTCCTCGAGCTCCGCGCGCAGGCCGGACTGGAAGTCGGGAAAGCCCCGGAATCCGAAACGGCCCACGAACCGCAGCACCGTCGGGGCACTGACGCGGGCCCGTTCGGCCACGACGGCCACCGTCTCGAAACCGGCGGCGGGATAGTCGGCGAGGAGCACCCTGCCGACCCGGCGCTCCGCGGGGCTGAGTTCCCCCAGCTGCTGGCGGATCTGGTCGGCGAGGGTGCCCTTGGCCATGGAACGTTCCTTTGCGGGGTGAGCGGTGCGTCGAGACTAGCGTCGCGGGCGTCGCCGGGTCAGTCGGTGCCGGCGTCGGGGTCGATGTCCAGGCGCAGGTCCAGCAGCGTCTGGGGCGTGGTGCCGTCCGCGCTGAGAGGTCGGAAGCCACGGGGTTCGGTCAGCGTGACGGTGAACCGGGGGCCGCTCTCGTAGGTGGTCGCGGTGGCGGTGCGACGCGTGGAAGCAGCCAGTGCGCGGGCCGTGGTGCGCAGGCTGTACGGCGTGCCCGCGGCGTTGTCGGGGGAGTAGAAGACGTCCGTGTTGGGTGGCACCACTCCGGACGAGGTCGGGGCGAGCCGGTCCTTGCCGGGACTGGCCACGGTTCCCGTACGGGGGTCGTAGCTGTCGCCCGATGTCAGATAGCTGTAGCGGGCGTTGTGCAGGTGCCAGCCGGCGGGCCCTTCTCCCGCGCGGGCGGCGGACAGGTTCAGGACGCTGACGCCCTGGCGGCCGATGACACCCACCCGCTCGTGTCCGCTGCCCGGCCGGTCCACGACGAGAGCCGTGTCCTCGTCGAGGGCGTAGACGATGTCGTGGCCGGTGTCGGCGGCCAGGCGCAGCGCACGTCCCTCGCGTCCCGTGGTCCCGGTGTGGGTGTCGAGCAGCCCCGAGCGCAGGAAGCCGAAACCACCGTGGGGCAGATAGCCGAGGACGGTCGGGTCGTCGAAGTACCCGGGTCTGCTGCCGTCCCGCAGCGCCGGATAGGAATCGCCTCCGGTGACCATGTCGGGGCCGGACGCGATCTGGGCGCCGGCGCTGGAGCCGGAGACCACGGCGCCGTCGGTCAGCTTGGCGCGGATCGCGGCGAGCACCTTGGAATCGGTGTGCCGTGCGCCGTGCAGCAGAGTGGTGACGTACCGGTACTGGTCGCCGCCGCCGAAGAAGAACCCGGTCATCGAGTTGATCTGCCTGACCACCGCGTCGGAATCGGCGTTGGCGACGTGGTCCAGGTCCACGGGGATCCACTGGGCGTCCCCGGCTCCGTGGCGCCGGAAGAGATCGGCGTAGTAGGCGCCGTTGCACTCGGAGTTGCTGCACTTCTCGGGATCGCCCGCGTCCGGGTCCTGGCTGGCGGGCACGGACGCCGCGGTCAGAATGCCGATGCGGGCTCGTCCGGGGCCGCCCGCGCGGCGGACGATCTCCCCGTACACCTGCGCGTTGTCGTCCTTGAGGCCCCCGCCGACCAGGACGAGCGAGCCGGCACCGTGGTGCGAGGGCGCCGTACCGGACGGGGCGGCGGGGGCCGGGCTCGCGCCGATCACGCCGAGGCAGACGGCGATACCGGCCGCGCCGAGGGTGCGGCGGACGCCACGGGGCGGACGGTGCTTCAAAGATGTGCTCATCGCGGTGTGCTCCTTGAGAGAGGGGTGGGCTGCGCGCGTCGTGCATGCGGGCTGCACAGGGGCGATGGTGCGGGGGGCGGTGCTGCCACGGGCAGCCGCGCGTCGGCCGGGACGCGGGAGGGTCGCGTACTCCGGCCGGTGCTCCGGCAGGTCACAGGCGCGGGCCGCCGTGGGGGTCGCCGACCTCGGTGATCAGGGCGGCCAGGAGAGCGACGCGCCCGGGGACCGACGACACGTCCAACCACTCGTCGGGGCCGTGGTCCCCGCCGCCCACGGGGCCGAGACCGTCCAGGACCGGGGTACCGGTCCCGGCGATGATGTTCGCGTCCCCGACGCCGCCGGTCGCGGCCGCACCGACCCGCAGCCCGAGCGCCGCTCCGACCCGGAGGGCCGTCTCGGCGAGGCGGCGGCCCGGTGCCGTGTCCTCCATCGGCGGGCACACGTCCGTGACCTCCACCACCGTGCGGGTGCCGGGAACCGACGGTGTACGGGCCAGGTCCTCGACCGCCCTGCGGCACTCGTCGAGGCCGTGTGCGCTGGAGGACCGGATCTCGACGTGCAGCTCCGCGTCGGCGGGCACGATGTTGGGCCGTGAACCGGACCGCAGCACACCGACGTTGACACTCACGTCCGGGAACCGGCCGTTCAGGGCCTGGAGAGCGACCACAAGGTGGGCCGCCGCCAGGGCGGCGTGGGCGCCCCGCTCCGGTTCGATCCCGGCGTGCGCGGCGCGGCCGGTGACCGTGACGCGGAGATCGGCCACGCCCTTGCGTGCGATGACCAGGTCACCGTTCTCCCGCGCGCACTCCAGCGCGAGCGCGCAGTCGGCCTCGGCCGCGGCGGCCTCGGTCACCGGGCGGCTCACCGGTGACCCGATCTCCTCGTCGGGCGTCGCCAGCAGGACGAGTTCGGCGTACTGGTCCCAGCCGAGCGCGTCGAGCGCCTCGATGGCATGGATCCCGGCGAGCAGGCCGCCCTTGTCGTCGCTGACGCCGGGTCCGTGCGCGTGATCGCCCCCCATGGAGAAGGGACGCGCCGCCGCGGTTCCGTCGTCGAAGACGGTGTCCATGTGGCCGGCCAGGAGAATGCGGCGCGCGCCG
>NZ_MUNH01000704.1:0-969 GCF_002154615.1 Streptomyces recifensis | reverse complement strand
GCTCGGCCGGGTGCTGCGGGCCGGGTTCGGGGTGGTGCTGTGGCGGCGGCGGCCGGACGGCGTGTGCGGGGAGTTCCACCGGGGCGTGAAGACGGCCGTGGACGACGGCGAGGGCGCCCTGTCCCTCCCCGGCGTGCTGCACGCCCTGCGCGAGCAGGTGTACGCCGGGCTCACCGAGGCGTACTGGGCGCACGGCACGACTCTGCTGTACGACGACCCGCACCGCCCCCTGCCCGGCACCGGAGACCTGCTGGAGGCCCCGTGATCCGGGGCCCCGGTTCCTCCCTGATCCCCTTACCAGGCGTCCGGCGGATCGATACCGTGAGGGACGTCCCACGGCTGCCCCCGGCGACGAGCGACGAGGACCGGACATGACCGAATCCAGCGAGTGGCTCATCTACCGAGGCGCCGGGGAACCCCACGACGGGATGAGCCGGCTGCCCCCGCCCCCGCCCTGGCGCGACTTCTCCGCACGCGGTGCCGAGACCACCCGGGAGCCGGACGGTGACGGCTCCCGCGACCGCAGGCTCGGCGCGCACCGGCACCTGGCCGAGCTGCACCGGCCCGGCGCCGAGGAGCTGGAGATGATCAACGCGGCGCTGTATCTGCGCCGCCCGCTCCTGGTCACCGGCAGTCCCGGCGCGGGCAAGAGCACACTCGCGCACTCGGTGGCGTACGAACTGGGGCTGGGCGAGGTGCTGCGCTGGTCCATCGTGAGCCGTTCCTCCCTGCAGGACGGGCTCTACCACTACGACGCCATCGCCCGCCTCCAGGACGTGCAGATCGCCGCGCAGGGCGGGTACGGCAGCGCGGCCGGGAGCCCCGGTTCCGTCGAGGCCATCGGCGGCTACATCCGGCTCGGCCCGCTCGGCACCGCCCTGCTGCCCTCGGACACCCCGCGCGTGCTGCTCATCGACGAACTCGACAAGAGCGACATCGACCTGCCCAACGACCTGCTGAACGTGCTGG
>NZ_MUNH01000703.1:0-634 GCF_002154615.1 Streptomyces recifensis | reverse complement strand
CGACCTGCTGAACGTGCTGGAGGAGGGGGAGTTCGAGATTCCGGAGCTGCGCCGCCTGGCGGACCGGCTGCCCGACGGGGAGGCCGAGGTGCTCACCGCCGACGGCGCCAAGGTCCGGGTGCGCGACGGCCGGGTGCGCTGCACGTCCTTCCCCTTCGTAGTGCTCACCAGCAACGGCGAACGGGACTTCCCCGCACCGCTGATGCGCCGCTGCATCCACCTGGAGCTGGGCCGCCCGGACCACAACCGGCTCGCCACCTTCGTCCGCGCCCACCTCGGGGACGAGGCCGCACGGGCCGGTGACGATCTCATCGCCCGCTTCCTGGAGCGCTCGCGCAGTGAACTGCTCGCCACCGACCAGCTGCTGAACGCCCTCTACCTCACCGACGCGGCCGCCCCGCCGAGCCGGGAGCGCCTGGCCGACCTGCTCATCCAGCGACTCGACCGCCCGAGGTGAGCAGCCGATGCCCGACGCACCGGCACGACACGGCCCCGACACCCCCGACCCGCTCGCCGCACTCGTGCTCCAGTTGCGGGGGGCCGGCCTCGAACCCGACGTGGAGGGGCTGAGCGACGCCCTGTGGCTGGCCCGGTGGACGGGCGAGCGGGAGCCGGCCGGCGCGGCCGAGCGGGC
>NZ_MUNH01000702.1:0-3414 GCF_002154615.1 Streptomyces recifensis | reverse complement strand
GGTCGCGCTGGAGGAACTGCTGCACGTCGGCGGTGAGGGCGGCGACCGGCTCAGCCTCATGGACACCCTGGAGGACACCGCCGCCGACAACCCCGTCGAGGTGGCCGAGGACCGGGAGCTGCGCCGCTTCCTGGCGCGGGCCATCAACACCCTGCCCGACCGCGAGAAAACCGTGGTCACGCTCTACTACTACGAGGGACTGACCCTCGCCGAGATCGGCAACGTCCTCGGCGTCACCGAGAGCCGGGTCAGCCAGATCCACACCAAGTCGGTGCTCCAGCTCCGGGCCAAGCTGGCGAGCTTCGGACGCTGACTCCTGCCGCGTTTCCCGGCCGGTCCGTAAAGTGGGGGGCGTGCCAAGGATTCGAGCGGCCTCCGTGGCCGAGCACCGGTCGATGCAGCGAGCCGCCCTGCTGGACGCGGCCCGCGCCCGCACCGATCTCCGCCCGGCCGCGCTGGAGTTCGCGGGCGCGCGGGCCCTGTGGCTGGCGCGGCTGAACCCGGACTGGCGGTTCGCCCAGCGCTCGGCCTCCGGGAACGCCTCGGCGCTGCCCGGCGCGGAGGACGAGGAAGGTGTACGACGGCTGTGGCGGGAGGGCCTGTTCGCGGAACGCGTCGCCCTCCTGACCGCCCTGCGCGCGCGGACCCCGGCCGACGCACGGGAGTTGCTGGCGGAGACCTGGGCGCAGGAGCGGGCCGAGGACCGGCTGATGTTCCTGGACTCGCTGCGCGCGGGCCTGTCCGCCGACGACGAGCCCTTCCTGGAGGAGGCGCTCGGCGACCGCAGCCGCAACGTCCGGGCGACGGCGGCCGAGCTGCTGTCCACCCTGCCCGGCTCGGCGCTCGCCGCGCGGATGGCACAGCGGGCCGCGACCTGCGTTGCCCTGGACCACACCGGCAGCACGGCCGCGATCGTCGTGGAGGCGCCGGCCGCCTGCGACCCGGAGATGGAGCGCGACGGCGTGACCGCCAGACCTCCGGCGGGCCGTGGCGAACGGTCCTGGTGGCTGGGCCAGTTGGTCGAGTCCGCACCGCTGGACACCTGGCCGGACCGGCTGGGCGGCCGTACCCCGGAGCAGATCGTCGCGCTGCCCGTGACGGACGACTGGCAGGGCGAACTGCACGCCGCATGGTGCCGGGCGGCCGTACGGCAGCGGGACGATCTGCTCCGGGGTACACTGCTGGGTTCCCCGTCGGCACCGGAGGCGGGCGGGCCGGGCGCGGTGTCGCTGGCGGACCGGGCGAAGCTGCTGGCCGCGCTGGAGGCGGACGAGCGGGCCGCGTGGGTGGCCGGGTTCATAGCCGGACACGGCCTGTCCGAGGCGTTCCAGTTGCTCGGGGTGTGCGCTCTGCCGTGGACGGCGCCGCTGGGCCGGGCGGTCGTGGACGCCCTCGACATCGCGCGGGAGGCGGGCAGTTACCCGTGGAGCTTCAGCGGCGTGATGGGCCTGGCCGAGCGCTGCCTCGACCCGGCCGAGACGGCCCGGCTGGACAGCCTGCTGGCCGTGCCGGACGAGCGGGAGGACGCCTCCCCCGGTGCCGGGGGCTACTGGGCGGAGGCGTTCCAGCGGCTGGCGACCACTCTGCGGCTGCGCGCGGCGATGGTGCGCGAGCTGGCCCCGGACGGCCCGGCCTGAGAGGGCTCAGGAGGAGGAGGCGGGCTGGCGCGCGTTCTCCCGCACCCACTCCACGATGGCCGTGGTGGTCGCCCCCGGCGTGAAGATCTGGGCGACACCCTTCTCGCGCAGCGGCGGGATGTCCTCCTCCGGGATGATGCCGCCGCCGAAGACGAGGATGTCGGCGGCGTCGCGCTCCTTGAGGAGGTCGATGACGGCCGCGAAGAGGGTGTTGTGGGCGCCCGAGAGGATGGACAGACCGATCGCGTCGGCGTCCTCCTGGATCGCCGTGGCGACGATCTGCTCGGGCGTCTGGTGAAGGCCGGTGTAGATGACCTCCATGCCCGCGTCCCGCAGCGCGCGGGCGATGACCTTGGCCCCGCGATCGTGGCCGTCGAGCCCCGGCTTCGCCACCACCACGCGGATCGGACCGGCTGCCACACCCATCACTGCCTCCATCAAGGGACCACCGTCAAGGGACCGCGGAAGCGTCCGCTTCCGTCCCGTACCGACAAGTACCGCACACCTGGCACGTTCCGCCACTTGTCGAAAGTGAACGAACGTTATCCACAGCATCCCGCAGCGGACTGTTTCACGGCACCCGGCGAGGGGGAAATCACATGGTGGGACATGAGGGCACGCGGGGGACAGAGCCGCCCCCCGCGTGCCGACAGGAGGTCGGCCAATGAAGGTCACCGGGGTACTGCCACTTTTCCTCCCGATCTGCCGACGTCTGTGGCCCGGCAGACTGGCCTCCGTGTCCGTGACGCTGGTGAAGGCCACCGCGCTGGAGGCCGCGATCCTGGCCGGTCACATGCTGCTGTACCCGACCGGCCTCACCCAGGAGCGCCGTCAGGCCGCCCTTCCCGCGCCGGCGGGCACGGCGAGACTCCCTGTGCCGACCGGCCCGCCGGTGGTGCTGGTGCACGGCTTCATCGACAACCGCTCGGTGTTCGTCCTGCTCCGCCGCAGCCTCGCCCAGCACGGCAGGCAGCGGGTGGAATCGCTGAACTACTCCCCCCTGACCTGCGACATCCGCACCGCGGCCGAGCTGCTGGGCCGGCATGTGGAGGAGATCTGCGAGCGCACCGGCAGCGTCCAGGTGGACATCGTGGGCCACAGCCTGGGGGGCCTGATCGCCCGGTACTACGCGCAGTGCCTCGGCGGTGACGTCCGGGTGCGCACCGTGGTCACCCTGGGTACCCCGCACTCCGGGACCCGCGCGATACCGCTGGCCAACGCGCACCCGATCGTCCGGCAGATGCGGCCCGACTCGCCGGTGATCCAGGAGCTGGCCCGTCCGGCACCGGGCTGCCGCACCCGCTTCGTCAGTTTCTGGAGCGACCTGGACTCCGTGATGGCCCCCCTGGAGGCGGCCTGCGTCGACCACCCCGACCTCGAGGCTCACAACATCCGCGTCAGCGGCATCGGCCACCTCGCCCTCCCGGTCCACCCCACGGTCGCCGCAGGCATCCGCGAGGCCCTCGACTCCGAGTACGCCATGCGCCGCCAGGAGGGCGGCGGCCTCACGGTCGCCTGAGAACCGGGGCCACAACAGGTCGCCCGCCCTCGTTAGATTGGCCCCCATGAACGCCTGGGAGCGGACCGCCGTGGGAGCACGCCTGCGGGAGGCCGCGGCCCTCGACGGGGCCATGGAGCGTTTCGGGGCGGATACCCACCGTTACCGAATGGGACCCCCACTCCCGGAGCCGGAGATCCGCGCCTTCGAGATCAGCCATGGCATCGAGCTGCCCCCGCAGTACCGCTCATTCGTCGCCGAGGTGGGCGACGGCCCGGC
>NZ_MUNH01000701.1:0-2601 GCF_002154615.1 Streptomyces recifensis | reverse complement strand
CGGACGGCTGCTGCCCGGCGGGGAGGGCAGGCCCGCCCGGCTGGCCGGTACCGTCGCGGACGCCACCAAGCTGCGCTCCGACGTCACCGACGTGGCGCGCGTCCAGCGCCTCGCCGCCGACCTCGCCACGGCGGGCACCGTCAAGGACGTGGGGCACGCCGTCGTCGACGCCCTGCGCAAGCCGCTGCGCGCCGACCGCATCGCGCTGGCCGAACTGGAGAACGACCGCCTCGTCGTCACCGTCCTCGACCCGCCCGAACCCGAGGCGTGGCCCGAACTGTGGCGGACCGAGTGGCGCGGGGAGTGGCCCGACGCCCCCGTGCGCGCCATGCCCGCCCTCGCCGCCGCCCTGCGCGACGGCCGCGCGCACATCTGGCCCGCCGGCTCCGCCCTGGAGGCGAGCCTCGCCGGAGTCGGCCCCGGCGGCCTCTCCGTGCTGCCGCTGCCCGCGGGCGGCCGGATGGCCGGGGCCTGCCTGATCGGCTGGGACCGCCCGCACGAGTTCGCCCCGGACGAACGCGCCCTGCTCACCGCCTGCGCCGCCCTCGCCGGGCAGGCCCTGCGCCGCGCCCACGCCTTCGACGCCGAGCACGAACTCGTCGGCATGCTCCAGCGCACCCTGCTGCCCCACCGGCTGCCCCGGCTGCCCGGTGCCGAGGCCGTCGCCCGGTACCTGCCCGCCACCGAGGGCCTGGAGGTCGGCGGCGACTGGTACGACGTGATCCCGCTCGCCGACAACCATGTGGCCTTCGTCATCGGCGACGTGCAGGGCCACAACGCGGGCGCGGCCACCCTGATGGGCCAGATGCGCACCGCCCTGCGCGCCTACGCCGCCGAGGGCCACCCGCCCGACGTGGTCGTGGCCCACGCCAACCGGCTTCTCCTGGACATGGAGACCGACCTCTTCGCCACCTGCGTCTACGTCGACATCGACATGGAGCAGGGCACGGCCCTCTGCGCACGCGCCGGGCACCCGCAGCCGGTGCTGCGCCACCCGGACGGCAGCACCGAGATCGTGGAGGCCGAGGGCGGACCGCCGCTCGGGGTCCTCACCCGGGCGGAGTACCCGATGACACCGCTGAAACTCAAACCCGGCACGGTCCTCGCGCTCACCACCGACGGCCTGGTCGAGTCGTCCGGCACCGACCTCGACACCGGCATGGACCGGCTCGCCCGCGACCTCGCCGCCGCCGACCCCGCCCATCTCGGCCAGACCGCCGACACCCTGCTCGCGGGCGCCCACCGGGGCGACGACGTGGCGCTGCTGCTGGTCCGCTACGACGGCATGGCCGTGCGCCCGCGCCGCGAGAGCTGGAGCGTGTGGCGGGTCCCGGAGGCGGTACGGCACGCCCGGCGCTTCGTCCGCCGCACCCTGCGCGCCTGGGAGCTGCCGAGGGACATCGCCGACACCGCCCTGCTGGTGGTGTCCGAGCTGGTCACCAACGCCCTCGTGCACACCGAGGGGCAGGTACGGCTGGACCTCAGCCTGGTCGGGCACCGGCTGCGCATCGCGGTCACCGACTCCTCGCCGCGCGGGCCCCTCAAGCCGACCAGCGTCGGCTGGGAGGCCACCGGCGGCCGGGGCATCCTGCTGGTCGAGGCGGTCTCGCACGCCTGGGGGACCGTCCCGGTCAGCGGCGGCAAGCAGGTGTGGGCGGAGCTGGTGACGGACGAGGCGTGAGGGGCGGGTGGGGGATGAGAGACCTCGACGAGGCGGGCGACGACGCCGGGAGACGGGCCTTGGCGGACAGCGCGGACGGCGGCCCCGAGTGGCGGGTTCGCCCGGCGTGCCTAGGGTCGGTTGGTGTGGCACACACCTTCGAAGAACTGGTCCAGAAGCAGCGCGCGGCGGCCGCGGCACACGCCACCGTGAAGGGACTGCGGGACACCTACGGGCCCCCGGCCGAGCGGGCGATGACCGGCGCGCAGTCCGGGACGTACGAGACCGCCCTGCGCGCCTGGCGCGACCTGGCCCGCGACGTGCAGACCGCGCTCAGCGAGTACGCCCGTGACACCGGACGGTCCCGCTCCGAGGTCGAGGCCGAGGTGGAACGCGCCGCGGCCGCCGAGGACTGACCGGCGATGGCGGCGTGAAGGCCCGGCACCCCCGTGGGTGCCGGGCCGGGTGGGCGTGCTCAGGCGTGGGTCTTGGCCAGCAGCTCGAGGATCTCCGCCGTCGTACCGCTCTCACCGAGACGGGGGAAGATCCGCTCGACGCTGTTGGTGTGCGCGTCCGCGTCGGCGTCGGCCATGGCGTCGGTGGCCAGGGTGACGTGGTAGCCGGCCGCGTACGCGTCACGGGCGGTGGACTCCACGCCGATGCTGGTGGCGATGCCGGTGAGCACGATCTGCGTGACGCCCCGGCGGCGGAGCTGCACCTCCAGGTCGGTGCCGAACAGGGCGCTCCAGTTGTGCTTGGTGACCAGGACGTCCCCGGCGTGCCCGGTCAGCTCGTCCACGATCACGTCCCAGCCCTCGGGAAAGGACAGGCCCCGCGCCTGGCGCTCGGTGCGGCCGGGCACGGCGTCCGCGCCGTCGGCGGCGAAGGAGACCCGGACCAGCACCACGGGCAGGTCGCGGGCGCGGAAGGCGTCGGCCAGC
>NZ_MUNH01000700.1:0-606 GCF_002154615.1 Streptomyces recifensis | reverse complement strand
CCAAACGAAAGACCCTAGCTGTCCTCGGGGTCCGAGTGCCGGCAACGGGCGTAGATCGGGAGGCCGTACCAGCACACCAGGTACCAGCAGACGACCGCGCCGACCAGCCACGGCACATAGCCGTCGTGGGTGGCCACCCGGAGGATCAGCAGCAGCGAGCAGGCCATGGTGGCCAGGAGCAGGACGAGGCCCACGAAGGTCAGCCTCCCCGCCAGCCGTACCGCCTCCGGTTTCACCCGCCGCCCGGACACCAGGCGGTGCAGGGAGACCGGCCCGATCAGGGCGCCGGTCGCACAGGCCCCCAGGACCACGGTGACGATGTAGATGATCTGGTTGGCGCTGGAGAGCTGGGAGTACTTGGGCTGGAAGACCACCGTCAGCAGGAAGCCGAACAGGATCTGTACGCCGGTCTGCGCGACACGTACCTCCTGGATCAGTTCGCCCCACTTGCGGTCGGCCCGCTCTTCCCTGGTTTCGTCCCGCCCCCTGCGCGGTGCCTCCTCGGTCATGCGGTGCAATTAACCGCGCAAACGTTCTTTCAAACCGCTCACTTGATCGGCTCTACTGTGCTGGTTCACTCGAAGTAGTGGCCCTGGTCCAGATCGG
>NZ_MUNH01000699.1:0-526 GCF_002154615.1 Streptomyces recifensis | reverse complement strand
GGCGGTGGGCAGCGGGAGGTGGGAGAGGTCGTCGTCGGTGATCGGGATCATCTCGCCGTCGGCGCCCTCGTACGCCTTGCCGATCTCGGACTGGGTGACCTCGCGGTCCTCCAGTTCGCAGACCTTGCGGTAGCGGATGCGGCCGTTGTCCTCGGTGTGGACCTGGCGGAAGGAGACCGCGTGGCTCTCGGTGGCGTTCACCAGCTTGATCGGGATGCTGACGAGGCCGAAGGAGATGGCGCCGTTCCAGATGGATCGCACGTGCCGGGTCCCTTCCGTACGGTTTCGATTTATCCCATTCGTCCCATTTCTGGGATTGTCATCCTATGACGCCAGTGACGGAGGTGGAGGGACGGCGGGTCTCGCTCAGCAATCTGGAGAAGGTGCTGTACCCGGAGACCGGCTTCACCAAGGGCGAGCTGCTGCACTACTACGCCAACGCCGCCGGGGTGCTGCTGCCGCATCTGCGGGACCGGGCGGTGTCCCTGCTGCGGTATCCGGACGGTCCCGGCGGGCAGGTGTTCTT
>NZ_MUNH01000698.1:0-756 GCF_002154615.1 Streptomyces recifensis | reverse complement strand
GTGGAGGGGCGCTGATCGGCGTCGTAGCCCCAGGACTTGCGGGTGACGCCGAACTCGACCCAGGGCTGCGTGAAGCGGGTGGCCTCCAGGGTGGTCTGGTAGCCCATGTACTCGGCGAAGGACTCGTTCAGCCAGATGTCGTCCCACCACTTGAGGGTGACGAGGTCGCCGAACCACATGTGGGCCATCTCGTGCGCGATGACCATGGCGCGGGTCTGCCGTTCGGTGTCGGTGACGGCGGAGCGGAAGACGAAGTCGTCGCGGAAGGTGACGAGTCCGGGGTTCTCCATGGCGCCGGCGTTGAACTCGGGGACGAACGCCTGGTCGTAGGAGTCGAAGGGGTAGGGCTCCTGGAACTTCTCGTGGTACCGGTCGTAGAGAGCGCGGGTGATGTCCAGGATTTCGTCGGCGTCGGTGTCGAGGTGGGGGGCGAGCGAGCGGCGGCAGTGGATGCCGAAGGGCAGGCCGCGGTGCTCGGTGCGTACGGAGTGCCAGGGGCCCGCGGCGACCGCGACGAGGTAGGTGGAGATGAGCGGGGTGGTGGCGGCGCGCCAGCGGCCCGCGCCGAGGTCCTCGGTGATGCCGTTGGCGAGTACCTGCCAGCCCTCGGGGGCGGTGACACTCACGTCGAAGACGGACTTGAGGTCGGGCTGGTCGAAGGCGGCGAAGACGCGCTGGATGTCGTCGAGGAAGAGCTGGGTGTAGACGTAGGTCTCGCCGTCGGTGGGGTCGGTGAAGCGGTGCATGCCCTCGCCG
>NZ_MUNH01000697.1:0-1976 GCF_002154615.1 Streptomyces recifensis | reverse complement strand
GTCTGCCGTGGCGGGTCCGGCGCGGGGGGCGGTCCGGTGCCGCACGGCGCACCGCCGTCCGCGCGGCCTCGTCCCGCCGCTCGCCCGCCGCCTCCGCCGGCAGCCCGCCCGGCGCCACGTCCCACGGCTGCACCCGGCCCACGTCCCGGACATCGACCTCCCCGACCCCCGCCCCGGACAGGAGCGTCGCGACCACGGACCCCACCCGGCCCGCACCGAGCACCCGCACCCGCAGGGCACGCCGGGCGGCGAGGCGGGTGAGCGCGCCGCCCGGCTCCGCCGTGGTCAGCGACAGCGAGGCGAGGTCGGGACGCAGCCGCTCCAGCGCCTCCCCTCTCTCCCGCAGCGCGGTCGCGGCTGCCGAACAGTCCCGTGTGTCGTCGAGCAGCCCGGCCCGGCCCAGCCGGCCCACCAGCCGGTCGGCGTGGCCGTCGGGCAGATCCAGCCGCCGGGCCTCCTCCCGCAGTAACGCCACGTCACGGGTGCCGTCGAGCAGTTCCAGGAAGCTGCCCGTGGCCAGGTCCACCGGACCCAGAGTGATCGCGTGCGCGGGGGTCATCCCGAACTGCACGGTGCCGAGATCGCGCCAGCCGCGGCGCAGTGCGGGCTTCACCATCGGATGCATGACGGGCCCCCGTCTCCCAGGTCTCGCGCACACCCGGCCGGGCATGCGTCCTTCTGCCTCTCGTACGTCGGCCGAGCCGGTCCTGCTCGTTCCGACGACTGCCAGCATGGCCGGGCCCCGGAATCCGTGCCGAAAGTTGTCCACAGGCACGAGCTGATCGTCGTACAAGCTGCCCACGGGTCCGGCGTCCACGGACCGCTGTCCACAGGCCCGGCCCGCTGTCCGCGCCGACGGGTACCTTCGAGACGTGCCCACCGAACCGACCGAACAGAAGCCGCCCGCCGCGCACGGCCCCGTCGAGGTCAGGCGGAGCGATCGCCGCCGCCGGACCGTCTCCGCCTACCGCGAGGGCGACCGCACCATCGTGCTGATCCCCGCCCGTATGTCCAAGGCGGAGGAGCGGCGCTGGGTCACCGCCATGCTCGACCGGCTCGCCGCCAAGGAGGCGAGGCGGAGCGTGCCCGGCGGCGACACCGAACTGACCGAGCGCGCCGGGCGGCTGTCCGAGCGGTATTTCGAGGGCCGGGCGCGGCCCGACTCGGTGCGCTGGGTGACCAACCAGAACACCCGCTGGGGCTCGTGCACCCCTGCGGAGGGCACCATCAGGCTCTCGCACCGGCTGCGGGGGATGCCCGAGTACGTGGTCGACTACGTGCTCTGTCACGAGCTGGCGCATCTGCTGGTGCCCGGTCATGGGCCGGACTTCTGGCGGCTGTTGGAGGCGTACCCGCGCACCGAGCGGGCGCGTGGCTATCTGGAGGGCGTGGCCGCCACCGCACGGACGCCGGATGTGCCACCTGATGTGACGGACGACGAGGAGGTGTGAGGTCCGGGCCGCGGTTCTGTACCGGGTCTGTACCGGCTGAGGCCGATGTCGGTATTTGCGGTTAGCCTGACGCGACGTAACTGCTTTCGGGACGGGGGACGGACGTAACGCATGTCCAGGGAATTCCAACGCGGCCACAAGGCCCGGATCAGTGACCTCACCGCGGGTACGGATCTGTACGTGGGCGTGCAGATCTCCGCTCCCGGACTGACCTTCGACATAAGCTGCTTCGGCCTCGACGCCGACGAACGGCTCTCCGACGACCGGTACTTCGTCTTCTTCAACCAGCCGAAGTCACCCGAGGAGTCCATCCAGCTGCTGGGCCCCCAGGCGGGCGACACCGAGTCGTTCCGGGTCACGCTGGACCGGATTCCGGCCGGCATCCACAAGCTGTCCTTCACCGCGACCATCGACGGCGACGGTCAGATGTCCCGGATCGCCCCCGGATATCTGCGGATCGTGGCGGGCGGTGAGGAGGTCGCGCGGTACTCCTTCACCGGCGCGGAGTTCACCACCGAGCGGGCC
>NZ_MUNH01000069.1:0-11411 GCF_002154615.1 Streptomyces recifensis | reverse complement strand
GACCGCTTCACCCCGCCGAAGGGCAGCGCCGGGTGCGAAGCGGTCATCCCGTTGATGAACACGCCCCCGGCCTCCAGGTCCCGCGCGCAGTGCGCCATCTCGTCCTCGTCCCGCGTCCAGACGTTCGAACTGAGCCCGAACGGGGAGTCGTTGGCGATCAGGATCGCGTCCTCCAGGTCCTCCGCCCGGTACACGGTCGCCACCGGCCCGAACGCCTCCTCGCGGTGGATGCGCATCTCGCGGTCGACGCCCGCGATCACGGTCGGCGGGTAGTACCAGCCGGCGCCACCGGGGCGCTCGCCCCCGCACAGGATGTCTGCCCCGCTGCGGCGCGCGTCGTCCACCAGTTCCTCCACGTCCGCCCGGCCCTGCTCGGTGGCGAGCGGCCCGACGTCGGTGTGGTCGTCCATGGGGTCGCCGACGGTCAGGTCCTTCATCCCGGCGACGAACTTCTCCAGGAACGTGTCGTAGACGTCCCGGTGCACGATGAACCGCTTCGCGGCGATGCAGGACTGCCCGTTGTTCTGCACCCGTGCGGTCACCGCGACCTCGGCCGCCCGGTCGAGGTCGGCGGAGGGCATCACCAGGTAGGGGTCGCTGCCGCCCAGCTCCAGCACGGTCTTCTTGATCATCTCGCCGGCCGTGGAGGCGACCGCGCGCCCGGCCGGTTCGCTGCCGGTGAGGGTGGCGGCCTTGACCCGCTCGTCCCGGAGGATCTCGTCGACGGCGGCCGAGCCGATCAGCAGCGTCTGGAAACAGCCGACCGGGAACCCGGCCCGCTGGAACAGGTCCTCCAGGTAGAGGGCGGTCTGCGGCACGTTCGAGGCGTGCTTGAGCAGGCCGACGTTGCCCGCCATCAGCGCGGGCGCGGCGAACCGGATCACCTGCCACAGGGGGAAGTTCCACGGCATCACCGCGAGCACCGGCCCCAGCGGCCGGTAGACCACGCGGACCCGCGAGGCGCCGGAGTCCTTCACGTCCGCCTCGTCCGGCACCTCGTCGGCCAGCAGGCGCTCGGCCCGCTCGGCGTACCAGCGCATCCCCTTGACGCACTTGGCGGCCTCCGCGCGGGCCTGCGCGAGCGGCTTGCCCATCTCGGTCGTCATGATCCGGGCGACCTCGTCGTTGTCCGACTCCAGCAGGTCGGCGGCCCGGTTCAGATGCTCGGCGCGCTCGGCGAACGACGTCGTCCGGTAGGTCCGGAAGGTGGCCTCGGCGAGCTGGAGCCGGCGCTCCACCTCGGCTTCGTCCATCGGTTCGAACGTCTTGACCGTCTCGCCGTTGGCCGGGTTCACCGTGGCGATGGGCATGGCTGACCTCCTGGTGCGGGGTGTGCGTCGACCTTCGCGCGCGGCGGGCGGCGCCGCAACGCTTCGATCCCCTGTTCAGCCCGAGTGCTCCGCCAGACGGTCCAGAAACGTGCCCTGTCCGGGGACCATCAGCGGCCTGGCCTCCTCGGGGGTGAACCAGGCCACCCGGTCCAGCTCCGGGAACTCCTGGACGCGGCCCGAGTGGGGCGGCCACTCCATGGTGAAGGTGCCGGGCGCGATCGTCGCCGGGTCGAGGTCGGCCTCCACCGCCCAGGCGGTGACGATCTTGCCGTTGCGCTGGGCGATCTCGCCCAGCGGCAGCGCGGGGCCGTCCGGCGGGGCGATGCCCGTCTCCTCCTGGAACTCCCGGCGGGCCGCGTCCCAGGCGGGTTCGTCCGCCTCGTACTCGCCCTTGGGCACCGACCAGGCCCCCTCGCCCTTGGTGGCCCAGAAGGGGCCGCCCATATGGCCGAGCAACACCTCCAGCCCTCGGTCGGTGTGGCGGAACAGAAGCAGTCCCGCGCTGCGCCTCGTCGCACGCACTGTCACGCCTTGACCTCCGGGTGGGCAGCGAGCAGGTCCTCCACCGTATCGGCGTCCTCGGGACGCTTGTCCTCGCGGTAGCGGATCACCCGCGCGAACCGCAGGGTGACCCCGGCCGGGTAGCGGGTGGAGCGCTGGAGCCCGTCGTAGGCGATCTCCACGACGAGTTCGGGGCGTACGGTCACGCCCCAGCTCTTCTCCTCCACCGCGAGTTCGCCGAGCCGTTCTGTCTGCCAGGCGAGCATCACGTCCGTCATGCCCTTGAAGGTCTTGCCGAGCATCGCGTAACCGCCGTCGGCCGTGCGGGCGGCCAGGTGGAGGTTGGAGAGCCTGCCGGTGCGGCGGCCGTGGCCCCACTCGGCGGCCAGCACCACCAGGTCGAGGGTGTGCACGGGCTTGACCTTCAGCCAGGACGCACCGCGCCGGCCCGCGCTGTACGGCGCGTCGAGCCCCTTGGCCACGATGCCCTCGTGCCCGCGCGCCAGGGTCGCGGCCGAGAACTCCTCCGCCGAGGCGGTGTCCTCCGGCCCGGCCACCAGCGCCCGGCGCACCCGCATCGGCTCCGGCACCAGCCGGGCCAGCTCCGCGTGCCGTTCGGCGAAGGGCAGGTCCAGCAGGTCCCGGCCGTCCACCGAGAGCGCGTCGAAGAAGACGGGGGAGACCGGGACCTCCTCGGCCGCTCTGGCCACGTCCACCCGCGAGCCGACCCGGCCGGCCGTCTCCTGGAAGGACCGGGGGCGCCCCTCCGGTCCGAAGGAGATCACCTCGCCGTCCAGCACGAACCGCTCGCCCGGCAGGTCCAGCGCCGCCGAGGTCACCTCGGGCAGCCGGTCGGTGATGTCGTCCAGCGTCCGGGTGTAGACGCGCACCGCGTCACCGTCCCGGTGCACCTGCACGCGGATGCCGTCGAGCTTCTCCTCCACCGCGCAGGCACCCAGCTTCTCCACCGCCTCAGCGACCGAGGACGCGCTGCGGGCCAGCATCGGCAGCACCGGGCGCCCCACCGTGAGCCGGAACTCGTCCAGCGCGCCGGGGCCCTTTGCGAGCAGCGCCTGGGCGACCGTCTGCAGCGAACCGGCCAGCATCACCGCCCGCCGCACCGTGGCCGGGTCGGCCTCCGTGGCGCGGGCCAGTCCCTCTGCCGCGAGCGCGTCCAGGGCGCCCTGGCGGACCTCGCCGGTCAGCAGGCCCCGCAGGAACCGCTGCTCGTCCTCGGTGGCCGCGCCCATCAGCTCGTCCACGATCCGTGCCCGCTCGGCCTGCGAACCGGTCCCGGACACCCCCGCCAGCTCGGTCAGCAGGGCGTCCACCCCGCGCACGGTGAGCGTGGGTCCGGCGGCGGGCGGCACCTCGCGGCCGAGCACCTTCCAGCCGACCCCGATCCGGCCCTGCGGCAGCCTTCCCGCGAGATAGGGGATGACCACGGGCACGTCGTCGGGCTCCGCGTCCCGGAAGAGTTCCGCGAGCAGATCCGTCTTGCGGGTCCGGGACGCCGTAGCGGCGACCTGACCCGACACCTCCGCGAGCCGAGTGAGCAGCATGCAGCATTGGTGCTCTGCGAAGGCCCCGCTCACACCTGCCGGATTGACAAACCACCTTGCCGAATCCGGCCTGCGTCGCGCCGGCCTGGAACTGCTGCCGCCCATCGCGCAGGCCCACCGGGTGCCGCTGGACGAGCTGGTCGGCGCCCCGCCGGTCGGTGACCCGCGCGTGCGGACCGAGCCGGTCAAGCGGGAGGGCCGCACCTTCATGCCCGCAGAGGCATCCGCTCCCCCTGCGGCCCGAACTCCACCGGCCCGTCCCACGCCGACCCGAACCTATGCGGTACGCGGGTGTCGAACTGGGCGGGGCGGCGGTCCGCGGGGGAGGGGTGAGCGTTTCCGTTCCCGGCACCTGTTCCCTGATCGGCAAGCGACCGCTTAGTATGCGCAGGACCCCGGTTCAGACGACGCAGTCCCGTGGAGGCCCGGCATGCAGGCATGGCAAGTGCACGAGAACGGCGAGCCGCGCGAGGTGATGCGCCTGGCGGAGGTGGAGCGCCCCACGCCCGGCGAGGGCCAGGTGCTGCTGCGCGTGCGTGCCGCCAACGTCAATTTCCCGGACGCCCTGCTCTGCCGGGGCCAGTACCAGATCCGGCCCCCGCTGCCCTTCACGCCGGGCGTGGAGATCTGCGGCGAGACCGAGGACGGCCGCCGGGTCATCGCCAACCCGGCGCTGCCGTACGGCGGTTTCGCCGAGTACGCGCTCGCCGACGCCCGTGCGCTGCTGCCCGCGCCCGAGGCCCTGGACGACGCCGAGGCGGCGGCCCTGCACATCGGCTACCAGACCGGCTGGTTCGGCCTGCACCGGCGGGCGTACCTGGAGGCGGGGGAGACCCTGCTGGTGCACGCCGCCGCGGGCGGTGTCGGCAGCGCCGCCGTCCAGCTCGGCAAGGCCGCCGGGGCGCGGGTCATCGGTGTCGTCGGCGGCGCCGACAAGGCGGCCGTCGCCCGCGAACTGGGTTGTGACGTGGTCGTGGACCGCCGCGCCGAGGACGTGGTCGCCGCCGTGAAGGAGGCCACCGGCGGCAAGGGCGCCGACGTGATCTACGACCCGGTGGGCGGAGAGGCGTACGCGCAGTCCGCCAAGCTGGTCGCCTTCGAGGGCCGGATCGTGGTCGTCGGCTTCGCCAGCGGTTCCATCCCGAGTCCCGCGCTCAACCACGCCCTGGTGAAGAACTACTCGATCCTGGGCCTGCACTGGGGCCTGTACAACACCAAGAACCCCAAGCTGGTGCTGCGCTGCCACGAGGAGCTGACCGAGCTGGCCGCGCGCGGCGCGATCAAGCCCCTGGTCAGCGAGCGCGTACCGCTGGCCGGGGCGGCCGATGCCGTGCAGCGGGTCGCCGACGGCGTGACCACCGGCCGGATCGCCGTCCTGCCGCAGAACGGAGCCACCGCATGACCAACACCGGTGAACTGCGCCGCCGTACAGCCGAGTTGCTGGCCGCGTACCCGCCCGCCACCACCGACCGCCTCGATTTCCTCCGGGCCCGCTTCGACGCCGGGCTCGCCTGGGTGCACTACCCGGAGGGCCTCGGCGGACTCGGGGCACCGCGTTCCCTCCAGGCCGTCGTGGACGAGGAGCTGGCCGCGGCCGGCGCCCCCGACAACGACCCGCGCCGCATCGGCATCGGCCTCGGCATGGCCGCGCCGACCGTGCTGCGCTACGGCACCGACGAGCAGAAGGCCCGCTTCCTGCGCCCGCTGTGGACCGGCGAGGAGGTGTGGTGCCAGTTGTTCAGCGAGCCCGGCGCCGGGTCCGACCTGGCCGCGCTCGGCACCCGTGCCGTGCGGGACGGCGAGGACTGGGTGGTCGACGGGCAGAAGGTGTGGACCTCCAGCGCCCATCTGGCCCGCTGGGCCATCCTCATCGCCCGCACCGACCCGGACGCCCCCAAACACGCGGGCATCACCTACTTCATCTGCGACATGACCGACCCCGGCGTGGAGGTCCGGCCGCTGCGCCAGATCACCGGCGAGGCCGAGTTCAACGAGGTCTTCCTCACCGGTGTCCGCATCCCCGACCGCCACCGCCTCGGCGAGGTCGGCGACGGCTGGCGGGTCGCCCAGACCACGCTGATGAACGAACGCGTCTCCATCGGCGGCATGCGGCTGCCCCGCGAGGGCGGCATGATCGGCCCGGTCGCCAAGACCTGGCGGGAACGCCCCGACCTGCGCACCCACGACCTGCACCAGCGGCTGCTGAAGCTCTGGGTCGAGGCCGAGGTGTCCCGCCTCACCGCCGAACGGCTGCGCCAGCAGCTCAACGCCGGCCAGCCCGGCTACGAGGGCTCCGGCATGAAACTCGCCTTCGCCCGCCTCAACCAGGAGATCAGCGGCCTGGAGGTCGAACTCCGGGGCGAGGAGGGCCTCCTGTACGACGACTGGACCATGCGCCGTCCCGAGCTGGTCGACTTCACCGGGCGCGACGCCGGGTACCGCTATCTGCGCTCCAAGGGCAACAGCATCGAGGGCGGGACCAGCGAGGTCCTGCTGAACATCGTCGCCGAGCGTGTCCTCGGCCTGCCCGCCGAACCGCGCACCGACAAGGACGTCCCCTGGAAGGACCTGGCCCGATGAGCACGCCGAACGCCGAGCCCGACCTCCTCTACTCCGAGGAGGAGGAGGCGCTGCGCGCCGCCGTCCGCGACCTGCTCACCGATCACTGCGGGCCCGCCGCGGTGATCGCCCGCACCGAGTCGGACACCCCGCACGACCCCGCCCTGTGGAAGCAGCTCACCGAGGGCATCGGCCTGGCGGGGCTGCTGATCCCCGAGGCGCGGGGCGGCCAGGGCGCCACGCACCGTGAAGTCGCCGTCGTGCTGGAGGAGTTGGGGCGGTCCGTGGCACCGGTGCCGTACCTCGCCAGCGCCGTGGTCGCCACCGAGGCACTGCTCGCCTGTGACGACGCCGAGCTGCTGGAGCGACTCGCCTCCGGCCGCACGGTGGGTGCCCTCGCCGTCTCCCTGACCACCGCGCCCGGCGCCCCCTTCGTCACCGCCCAAGTCGAGAACGGCGTACTGCACGGCGAGTTGGCCTCCGTGGCGGACGCGGTCGCGGCCGACGTACTGCTCGTCCCCGCCGACGACGGCGATCTCTACGCGGTCGCCGCCGACGCGGTCACCCGCACCCCGCAGATCCCGCTCGACCTCACCCGCCCGCTCGCCACCGTCACCCTCGACGGCGCCCCCGGCCGCCGCCTCGGCTCCGCCGAACCCGCCGTACGGCGTGCGCTGCGGGCCGGCGCGGGACTGCTGGCCTCCGAGCAACTGGGCGTAGCCGACTGGGCGTTGACCGAGACCGTGCGCTATCTGAAGGAGCGCAAGCAGTTCAACCGGCCGGTCGGCGGATTCCAGGCGCTCAAGCACCGGCTCGCCCAGCTCTGGCTGGAGGTGGTCAACCTCCGCGCGGCAGCCCGCGCCGCGGCCGACGCCCTCACCACCGGCCACGACACCGACCTGACCGTCGCCGTCGCGCAGTCCTACGCCTCTCCCGTCGCCGTCCGCGCCACCGAGGAGGCGCTGCAGCTCCACGGCGGACTCGGCATGACCTGGGAGCACCCCGTCCACCTGTACCTCAAGCGGGCCAAGGCCGACTCCCTCGCGTACGGCAGTGCGGGCGCCCACCGCGAGGCCCTCGCCGGCCTGGCGGACCTCCAGGCGCCCTGACACCACCCTTCCGGGGGACACGTCAGCGCCCCGGAACAACCCTCCGCTGCGCCACACTTGCGGCCGAACGCCGCACACCGGGCGTGGCGGAGGAGGTTCCGATGGCCGTTTCCATCTCAGTGGTGCTACTGCTCCTGATCCTGGCGGTGGTCTTCATGCGCAACGGCGCGCTGAAGATCTCCCACGCCCTGGTCTGCATGCTGCTCGGCTTCTACCTGGCCAGCACCAGCATGGCCCCCACCATCAGCAGCGGCCTGACAGCCACGGCGGACCTGGTGAGCGGGCTACGGCCCTGAGGCGGGACCGTCAGGTGCCGATCACGCGGGAGCGGATCAGGAAGCGGACGCCTTCGGGGGCTTCCAGCGAGAAGCCGCCGCCCCGGCCGGGGACCACGTCGACGATGAGGCGGGTGTGGCTCCAGAGGTCGTGCTGGGACTTGGACATCCAGAAGCCCACCGGTTCAGGGACGCCGTCCAGGGTCAGTTCGGCGAGGAGGACGTCGGAGGCGCCGGTGCGGAACTCGCCCTCGGGGTAGCACATGGGGGCGCTGCCGTCGCAGCAGCCGCCGGACTGGTGGAACATCAGCGGACCGTGCCGCTCGCGCAGCCTCCGCACCAGTGCGGCCGCCTCGGGCGTGAACTCCACGCGCTGACTCTCTTGCGTTTCCACGGTCACCGTCCAGGAAGAGCGGAGCGTCCGGCACCCCCAGTCTGGGGGCTCACCGGGAGGCAGTCCAGCGGTCGGCGACGACCCGCGCAAGCGGCCGGGGCCGGACCTCCCCGGTCCGGCCCCCGTCGCGGCGTGTCAGCTCCCGGCCTACGGCTTGGCCGGTTTCGGGGCACCGGCCGCCGCCGGAGGCTCCTGCACGTCCACGTCGCTCGCCCGCACATAGGCGAGCCGGTGGTCGAGCTGGATCTCGTAGTACTCCTCCTGCCCCTTCACCACCGGCGCCGGGGACTCGCCGAAGGAGGTCCGGTCCACGTAGGTGCCGTGCACGACGGACTGGGTCACGTACCGCTGGCCCTCCTCGATCGTGTACGGCAGTGGCGTCTCCTGCTGCTCGTCCATCCCCTCCGGGTACGCCGCCGCCTCGGGGAGCGCCCGTCCGAACACCGGGATCTCGTGGCGTCCTTCCTTCGGCGTGACCGTCCGGGCCCGCTCGCCCACGGCGGTCGGCTGGTTCTTCGGGTTCCTGAACCACGCCTTGTGGCCCTGGAACCAGATCGCCGTCCAGTCACCCTGCCGTCCGGCCACCGCGAACGTCTGGCCCGCCGACACCCGCGACCCCAGGTCGTTGACGTCCACCGTGGTGTCGTCGCCGTCCGGCTTGCGGCCCGGGTCCTGGATCAGTCCGGAGTCCTCGTTCGGCTCGGTGTGCAGCCGGACCGCGCTGGAACCGTGCGGCGCGCACCTCTCGCCGCTCTCCACGCATCCGGTGAACACCGGCCTGTGCTTGGCGTACTCCGGAAGGATCATCACCGTGTCGCTGTCCGGCCCCGCCGTCGCCTTCAGCGGCGCGCCCAGCAGGTCGAAGTAGTGCCGCCAGTCCCAGAACGGACCCGGGTCGTCGTGCATGTCCGGGATGGTGGCCTCGGTCGGCGCCGGCACGTTGTCGTGGCCGAAGATGTGCTGACGGTCCAACGGGATGTCGTACTTCTTCGTCAGGTACTTCACCAGCCGGGCGGAGGAACGGTACATCTGCTCCGTGTACCAGGCGTCCGGCTGGCGCAGGAAACCCTCGTGCTCGATGCCGATCGAGCGGCCGTTCACGAACTGGCTGCCCGAGTGCCAGGCCGCGTCCTTTGTCTTGACGTGCTGGGTGACACTGCCGTCGCTGGACCGGATCGAGTAGTGCCAGGACGCCTCCGTCGGGTCCTGGACGGTCAGCAGCATCGAGGCCATCGGCGCCTCGGTGTCATGGATGACGATGTACTCGATCCGCTGGTCCTTGGGCCGGTCGGCCAGGTCGTGGTTGCCGTACGCCTCCTCGTCGATCCGGACGTACGGCGCGCTCAGCCAGGAACACGACAGGTCCGCCGGGCACTCCACGTTCTTCGAGCGGGCCGCGCCCGCCGCCCCGGCGTTCGGGCGCACCCGGGGGCTCGCGGCCAGGACGACATGCTGACCCGCGTCCGTGACACGGTTCGCGCCTTTGCGGATGATGTCGAAGACATCGTTGGCGTAGGCCGCCGCGGAGCCCGCGTCATTGGAGCCCGGGAAGCGCGAGACCGCGTCCCACCAGTCGGCGGGGTCGGTGCTGAGCGGCTTGCCGAGCTGCTTCTGCGCCGCCGCGAGGAGGGCAGCGCCGCCGCGCACGTTGGCGGCGTCGTCGGTGCGCAGCCGCTCCATCGGGAGACCGACCAGATCGGCCGCCCGCCGCAGGTCGGCCGAGCGCTGAGCCTCCTCGGCGGCCTTCTGCGCCGGGGACGGGCTGGCCTTGCGCACTTTGGGGTGGGGCGTCACATGGTGCGGTGGGGTGGCGGCCGGCGGCCCGGCGGAGTCCACCAGGTGCATCGGCCCGTAGCCGCCGATGACGCTGGGCGCGCCCTGATGGGAGTCCCACCGGGACTGGAGGTAGGACACGCCCATCAGGACGCTGCGGGGGACGTGGAACTCCTTCGCCGCGGCGGTGTAGTCGTCCTGGAGGCGTTGGTCGTCGTAACCGCCGGAGTCGTCCACGCGGTCGATCAGCAAGGGCACCAGGAGCGCCGCCGACGCGGCGGTCACGCAGACGATCCGCCGATGCCCGCGCACGGCACTGGACAGGCGGGGGGCAACGCGTTTTCTCATACGGGTGGCTCCAACGAGGTTCGGCGCGGCCGGAACATGCGGCCAGGGCGCGAACCAGGGCGCGCCCCGCATGTCACCCCGCTCACGTTTCCTTGCCTCGCACGCGGCGTCGCGCCGAGCGTCACTGGCGTGGACGAGCCCCCGTGCTCAGGCCACCCGGTCGGCGGCAGCCGACCCCGCCGGGTGGGGGCGGCCCATCACCCCTCCTCTACCGGGTCCACCCGCCAGTCCGGTCGGCCCGGCATGGGCGGGGTGTGCGACCCGTACAGCCACGGGGTCAGAAAGCCCGTCAGGTCCTCGCCGGCCACCTTGGAGGCCAGCCCGACGAAGTCCCGGCTCCCGGCCACCCGTCCCCGATACGTCGTCACCCACGCCTTCTCGACGCGCTCGAAGGTCTCCGCGCCGACCTTCTCCCGCAGGGCGTACAGCACGAGCGCCGAGCCGTCGTACCGCATCTGCCGGAACAGGCCCTCCTCGTGCGGCTCGGCGGGGGCGCCGTCGTCGTGCCGCCACTGGTCGTGCTGCTCGTAGGCCGAGCGCATCATGTCCTCCAGGCTCGGGCCGCCCCGCGAGTCGGCGTACAGCAGCTCGTAGAACCGGGCGTGACCCTCACTCAGCCACAGATCCGACCAGCGGCGGATCGCCACGCTGTCCCCGGTCCAGTGGTGCGTCAGCTCGTGGACGAGATTGCGTTCGGCGGCGACCTTGTCCCCCAGCAGGTCCGCGCTCGGCACCACCGAGAGGGACTGCGTCTCCAGCGCCACCGGCAGCTCGGTGTCGCCCACCAGCACCCCGTAGCGCCGGAACGGGTACGGGCCGAGCCGCTGCTCCAGCCACGCGAGGTGGTCCGGCGTCAGCGCCCGGTACGCCTTCGTCTCCGCCACCAGCCCCGCCGGCACCACGTCCCGCAGCGGGAGCCCGCGCGGTCCGGTGCCGTCGACCACGTCGAACTTCCCGATGGCCAACTGGACCAACTGCGGGGCCACCGGATGCTCCGAGTCGTACGTCCAGCGGACCCGGCCGTCGCGCTGGGGGACGCGGGTGACGAGCCGTCCGTTGGCCACCGCGGTCAGGCCCGGCGGGGTGGTGACGTGGAAGGTGAACGGCGCGCGCAGGCTCGGGTGGTCGTCCGCCGGGAAGACCATCCGGGCGCCGTTCGGCTGCGGCGACAGCAGGGTGCCGTCCGCCGTCGGCACCCAGCCGTAGTCCTGGATCGCGTCGGTGCGGTGGCGCCGCTGGGTGGGGTCGGCGGTGTACGTGACCTTCACGCTGAAGGATCGGCCCCGCGCGAGCGGCTTCGCCGGGGTGACGACCAGTTCGTCGCCCTGGCGCGCCGTCTTCGCGGGCGCCCCGTCGACGGTGACGCCGCGCAGGGTGTTGCCCGCGAAGTCGAGGTCGAAGCGGGAGAGGGCCTGGGTGGCGGTGGCCCTGATCGTGGTGGCTGCGGCGAAGGGGGTTCTCGGCGCCTGCCAGTCGAAGTCCAGGGTGTAGCGGCGGACCGTGTAGCCGCCGTTCCCGTCCAGCGGCATGAGGGGGTCGCCGATGCCGGGGGCGCCGGG
>NZ_MUNH01000696.1:0-593 GCF_002154615.1 Streptomyces recifensis | reverse complement strand
CCCAGGCGCCGGCGCCTGGGCTCTGCTGCGCCGCCGCCGGGCCGGTACGGCGGGCGCTCCCGCCGAAGCGGCGCCGGGCGGCCGCCGCGGGGACCGCGCGGCGGACACCTCCGCCGGGGCGGTGCCCCAGCAGGGCGGCCGCCGCCGTGCCCCGGCGGCGGAGAACCCGACGGAAGCCGCCTCCCCCCAGGGCGGACGCCACCGCCGCTGAGGCCTCCGGCGGGGGGCTGCGCTTGGTCGTGCGCCGGGGGACCGCACGGGCATGCTCCCGCGAACCGTCGGTGACCTTCGTACACACGTCCCCCCACCCTCCCGGAGCTGAGACCATGGTGGGCGTTGTCCGGGGTTCTGGCCGGGAGGGGTTGTATGGGTGAGCGGGATGTCGTGACGGCTTCGGGGGTGGAGGCCGCTCAAGGGGCGGCCGGAGTCGCGGAACGGCCGCGCGGGGTGCTCGTCACCTTCATGCTCGGCGCGCTCACCGCCACCACACCGCTGGCGATGGACATGTACCTCCCCTCGCTGCCGGAGGTCACCCGCACCCTGCACGCGCCCGCCGCCACCGTGCAGCTCACCCTCACCGCCTGTCTGGCCGG
>NZ_MUNH01000695.1:0-10037 GCF_002154615.1 Streptomyces recifensis | reverse complement strand
TTGCAGTCCCAGATCCGCAGTCGGGTGCCGTTGGCCGAGGTGCCGTTGGGGGCGTCGAGGCAGCGGCCGGACTGGGGGTTGCGCAGGGAGCCGTCGGCCTGCTGCTCCCACTTCTGGCCCCCGGCTCCGTTGCAGTCCCACAGCTCGACCTGGGTGCCGTTGGCCGTGCCGTTGCCGTTGATGTCCAGGCAGCGGGAGACGGTGCCGAGGGAGGTGTCCGGGTTGTGGGTCCAGTGCTGGTCCTCGGCGTAGCTCTGGCAGTCCCAGAGCTGGACGGCGGCGCCGTTGACCCCGGTGTCGTCGGCGGCGACGTCCACGCATTTGCCGCCGGGGCCGGTGACGGTGCCCTGGGGGCCGTTCGGCACGTTGGTCTGGCCGGAGTAGCCGGCCGCGACGACGTTGGCCTGCACCGCGTTCTCGGCGGCGTCGGAGGGATAGCCGGAGACCATGGCGCCCTCGAAGAAGGTGCCCATGTTCCAGTTGCTGTTGTCCCCGCCGGTGCCGAGGATGATGCCGCCCTCCTGCTGCATGGGCCGGTAGCCGCCGCGCGAGGGCAGCGCGCCGTCCCACCAGGTGCTCAGGGAGCCGGTCTGGGAGTTGCCGCCCTTGAGGGCGTACCGGGTCTGGCCGTCGTTCTTCAGCACGGCGGTGACATAGGTGCTGCTGTTGCCCCGGTTGGCGAGATTGGAGCCGTTGTCGCCCTGGAACATGCCGTTCTCCAGGTCGGCCTCGACCCAGGGGCCGTTGCCGGTGCAGGGGGCGAAGTAGCAGGTGGTGGCGATGGAGACGGCGTCCATGTGGCCGTTGCCGGTGTCGGCGGGGGTGCGCTCGGCGTTGCCGTAGTCGAAGCAGCAGGCGGAGCCGACGTGGGTGCCGCTGGCCACCATGTAGACGCCCTCGGGCTGTCCGTTGACCGCGACGCCGGAGGCGGCGCCGTTGGAGCGGTAGCCGACGCCGGGCGAGATCCAGATGCCGTAGACCTTGTGGCCGCCCGCGGTGACGGCGAGTTCGCTCGCGTCGGCGGCGCGGTCGGCGCCCATTCCGGCGGTGCCGGCCGGGCCGGGGTCGAGGTCGTTGTGGCGGCTGGTCTGGTCGTAGATCTTCGTCATACGACAGGTGGTGCCGCCGCAGAAGGTGTCCTGGCGGCCCGCGTCCGCGTACCCGCCGGTCGCCAGGAGGCCGATGTCGGTGGCGGCGCCGTCCGAGGCGCGGGTGACCCGGTACAGCGGGCCGTTGTAACCGGCGAACAGCGCCCGGACGGTGCTGTGCGCGGCGACGCAGGGGGTGCCGGCGGCGGCGTAGATGTCACAGGGCGCCGAACCGGCGGCCTGGGCGGGCGCGCCCAGCCCGGCGACGGCACCGAGCAGCAGGGCGAGCACGGACAGGACGGCCCCGAGGCGCCCGCGGAGACCTGGTAAGACGGCGGATCTGAATGCGCGCATCGTCTGCTCCTTCGGCCGGCCGCGTGGTGGGGAGGCGGAGTCGGTGACTCCTCACGGCCGCTCGGGAACGTACGAAGCACGGTCGAACACGTCAAGATTTGTTGCTTCAGACTTGCCCAGGCTTTTGCCTGTGTGGTGATTTGTTGCTTTGGCCGGGACCGGAGGTCAGTTTCCTCCCAGGAGCCCTCGCATCGTCGCCAGATCCGCGTCCTCCTGGGTTTCGCGGGCACGGGGGCCGCAGGCGCGCAGGAGGCGGCTGAAGTCGGCGGCGGCGGCGTTGATGCGGGCGCCGAGGCCCGCTCCGTCCTGGGTGCCGAAGTCGCTGGTGGCGGCGTAGACGGGGCGCGGGGAGACGATCGCGTGGAGGTAGGAGAACATCGGGCGCAGCGCGTGTTCGAGAACGAGGGAGTGCCGCTCGGTGCCGCCGCTGGCCGCGATGAGGACGGGCATGTCGGAGAGGGTCTCCTCGGGGAGCACGTCGAAGAACGACTTGAACAAACCGCTGAAGGACGCGTTGAAGGCGGGGGTCACCGCGATGACTCCGTCGGCCCCGGCGACGGCCTCGAAGGCCGCGTCCAGTGCCTCGCCGGTGAAGCCGGTGAGCATCGCGTCCATGATGGGGTGCGCCAGCGGGCGCAGTTCGACGAAGGACAGCTCCACCGGCTCGCCCTGTGCCTCGAGCTCACGGGTGACGGCCGCCGCCAGCCGGTCCGCGAGCAGCCGGGTCGAGGAGGGCTCGCGCAGTCCGCCCGTGATGATCGTGATCTTCATCGCGCCTCCGCCTCGCCTTCGTCGGTCGCGTCCTCGCGTGCGCGCAGCAGCGAGGCGTGGGTGGGGCCGGCCGGGGTGCCGGCGGGCCGGTCCTTGACGAACTCCCGGCGCAGCACGGGGACGACCTCCTCACCGAGCAGGTCGAGCTGTTCGAGGACGGTCTTCACCGGGAGCCCGGCGTGGTCGATGAGGAAGAGCTGCCGCTGGTAGTCCCCCACGTACTCGCGGAAGCCCAGCGTCTTCTCGATCACCTCGGCCGGTGAGCCGACGGTGAGCGGGGTCTGCCGGGTGAACTCCTCCAGCGAGGGCCCGTGTCCGTACACCGGGGCGTTGTCGAAGTAGGGACGGAACTCGTTGACCGCGTCCTGGCTGTCGGGCCGCATGAACACCTGTCCGCCGAGCCCCACGACGGCCTGCTCCGGGGTGCCGTGGCCGTAGTGCGCGAACCGGCGCCGGTAGAGGCCGACGAGCTCTCGGGTGTGGGAGGCCGGCCAGAAGATGTGGTTGGCGAAGAAGCCGTCCCCGAAGTAGGCGGCGAGTTCGGGGATCTCGGGGGTGCGGATGGAGGCGTGCCAGACGAAGGGCGGCACGTCGTCCAGGGGGCGCGGCGCGAGGGTGAAGCCTTGGAGCGCGCTGCGGAACCTGCCCTCCCAGTCGACGGTCTCCTCGCGCCACAGGCGGCGCAGCAGGCCGTAGTTCTCGACCGTGAGCGGGATGGCCTGGCGGATGTCCTGGCCGAACCAGGGATACACCGGGCCGGTGTTGCCCCGGCCCAGCATGACGTCGGTGCGGCCGCCGGACAGGTGCTGCAGGACACTGAAGTCCTCGGCGATCTTCACCGGGTCGCTGGTGGTGATCAGCGTGGTGGAGGTGGAGAGGATGATCCGCTCGGTCTGCGCGGCGATGTAGGCGAGCAGGGTGGTCGGCGAGGACGGCACGAAGGGCGGGTTGTGGTGCTCGCCGGTGGCGAAGACGTCGAGCCCGACCTCCTCCGCCTTGCGCGCGATCGCGACGGTCGCCCGGATGCGCTCGGCCTCGGTGGGGGTGCGGCCGGTGGTGGGGTCGGGGGTGACGTCCCCGACGGTGAAGATGCCGAACTGCATCCCGGCCGCGCCGGTCGCTTCCGTCGACGCCATGCTGGGCTCCTTCAGACGCTTTCGCGGAACTGGCGTGCTGAGGCGGGGTGTCCCGTCACCCTGTCCCGTCATCGTGTCACGGCGGGTGCGATCCGGCACGGGCGGGAAGCAGGCGAGGCTCCGGGGCCCGTGGGAGAATTGGGGATTACGCGGCCGTACGCCTGGCATGCCGGAAATCAGGCGGTTCGAAGCCGGCGTCGTACGGCCGTCGAGAACACGTGGATCGATCCGCCGGGAGGCCCCCGTGAGCGCACGTCTTGAGGCGTGGCCGGTACTGGACCACGCGGAGCTGGGCCCCATGCTCGAGTACGTGAACCGGGTGGTTCAGGTCGCGGGCAAGTACTCGCTGGACGACCCCTTCGAGGTCGGCTGGGGCAACATCGTGCTGGAGGTGTCTCCGCGCGGGCTGCGCACACCGACCTTCCGGCGGGACGGGGCGACCTTCACGGTGCACTACCGGCTGCTCGACGGTGACGTGGTGATCGAGACCGACGGCGCCGCGCGGACGCTGTCGCTGGGGCGGACGTCGGTCGCCGACTTCTACGCCTCGTTCTGCGAGGCCGCGTCCCAGCTGGGCATTCCCCATCCGGGCAGCGCGCAGATCTGCGAGATCCCCGCCGCCCCGCCGAACTTCCAGGACGACCGGGTGGAACGGGTGTGGGACGCGCGCTCGGCGCGGCTGATCTGGGAGGCGTTCGACCTCGCCGCGGGCGGCCTGGAGGCGTGGCAGGCCCCGTTCCTCGGACACCGGCCGCGCGTCGGCGTGATGTGGGGCGGGTTCGACCTGTCGGCGACCCGCTGGCGCCCGAAGCGGACGGACCCCGGCCCCGAGGGCCCGCCGTTCATGCGCAACGCCCAGTTGCACGAGTACGTGTCGGTGGGGTTCTCCTTCGACAACACCCACGGCGACGGCAGCAGCCCGCTGGACATCGGGATGTACGCCTACATCTGGCCGCAGCCGGACGGTCTCACCGGCCGGTCCTGGGGTGTCGAGGGCGCCGACTGGCATCCGGACCTCGGACTCGCGCTGCTGCCGTGGCAGAACCTGCGCCGGCTACCGGATCCGCACGGGGCCGTCGTCAGGTTCGGCGACGCCGTGTACGAGGCGGCCGTGCAGACCGCGGGCTGGCCGGGTGACCTGGTCGGGCCGCGGGTCGACGGCTGGTACATGAGCGAGCACCAGCCCTCGGAGCACCTCGAGCACGTGGGGCATCGGGGCTGAGCGGACCGGGCCCGCCGAGGATCAGCGCCCCTGGTCCCCGGCGGCCGGTGGTTCGAGCCGCCGGTTCTCCGCCAGCAGTTCGTCGTACCTCTGGGAGAGCTCCTCGTACCGCTCGTCGGCGTCGGAGTCGCGCTTGCGGCGGCCCAGGATGTACAGCACGGCCGGTCCGGTAATCATCGAGACGACCGGGATCAGCGCCCACCACGGCATGGTTGTTCCTCCCCCGCGCGGCGGTCACGGGAGCGCGCCGCGCCACTTCACCGGGAGGGTATGCCCTGGCAGGGCGCCCGCCAACACCGCTCGGCGCAAAAGCCTTCCTGTCCCCCGCTCGTCATCAGGTGTTTCGCGCCGACCACTGGACGGACCGACCGGTTCGCTTCTAAGTTCCCGTCTCAGCAGGTCACTTGTTCACGTCCTACACCCCTGGTGTGAACAAGTGCCCTGCTGTGCCAGGCAGTTGCTGCATCACTCACCGTGCGATGCGAAAGGCTGTGGTGAAGACCGGACTTCCCGCGCCCCTCGGCGCCCTTCCTGATCAGCAGGCCACCGCGGCGCATCCGGGCCGCCCCCGCTTCCAGGTCCTGGGCCTGCTGGCCATCACCGACGGTCACGAGACCGTCGTCCTCCAGCCCTCCAAACCGACCTCACTGCTGGCCGCCCTGCTGCTGCACCCCGGTGCCGTGGTCTCGGGCGAGCTGCTCCAGCGCGTGGTGTGGGGCGACCGTCCGCCGTCCGGCGGGAGATCGGCGCTGCACACCTGCGTTCTCCGACTGCGCCGTCTGTTTTCCAAGTACGGGGTCGCCGACCACGCCATCGAGGCGGTCCCCGGCGGCTACCGGCTCCAGGCGGACGCCGAGACCCTGGACCTGCTCCACTTCCGCGACCTGCTCGGCCGGGCCTCGGCCGGCGACGACCCGGAGTCCGCGCTGCGGCTGGCGCGGGCGGCACTGGGACTGTGGAAGGGGCCGCTGCTCGGCAACGTCCACTCCGACGAGCTGCACCGCGACCACGTGCCGCGCCTGGCCGAGGAGCGGCTGCTCGCCGTGGAGCGGGTCTTCGACGGTGAACTCCGCCTGGGCAGACACCGGGAGATGATCGCCGAGGCCCGCGAGGCGGTACGCGGCCAGCCCGGCCACGAGGGGCTGTCGGCGCTGCTCATCGAGGCGCTGTACCGCTCGGGCCGCCGGGCCGAGGCGCTCGCGGAGTACCGCCGTATCCACGCCCATCTCACCTCCGAACTGGGGGTGGAGCCGGGGGCGGCGCTGCGCGGTCTCCAGCTCGCGGTGCTGCGCGGCGAGCCGTACGGCGGGCGCCCGGCGCTGCCCGCGGCCGGTGTGCCGCCCTCGCGGGCGGCGGGGGCGTCGTCCGCGCTGGAGCGGGCCTCTCCCCCGGCGCCGGGCGCGCTGGTGCTGCGCGCACTGGTCGACGCCGGGCTGCTGGAGGAGGACCCGTCGGGCCGCTACCGGGTCCACGACCTGCTGCGGCTCTTCGTCCAGGCGGCCGGCACCAGCCTCCCGGCCACCGCACCGCACGACCCGGCGGCCAAGCCCCCACCCCCCGCCGACTGACCGCTCCCCGCTCTTCACGGAGGTTGTCCAGCATGGCGCCTGCTCCCTCGTCCCACGAGGAGATCGCCCGTTCGCGGCCCCGCATCCGCCGCGACGTCCTGTTCACCCGCACGCCGGACGGCGTGCTGTTCCACAACGCGCACGGCGGCTTCAACGTCGTCACCCAGTCCGCGTACCGCTTCGCCGCGCTGATCGTGCCCCATCTCGACGGGGAGCGCCGGGTCGAGGAACTCTGCGCCGGCCTGGGGGACAAGCAGCGCGACATGGTGGTCCAGCTCGTGCGGGCACTCTACGCGCGTGGTTTCGCCCGGGACGCCGGGACAAGACCCACCGGCAGCACTTTGTCACCGCAGGTGACGGCACGTTTCGCCCAGCAGCTCGACTATCTGGATCACTACGCCGACGACGCCCACGGCAGGTTCGCCCGCTACCGGGACACCCGTGTGGCGGTGCTCGGGGACGACGAGATGGCGAGATGGGCCGCGCTGGGTCTGCTGCGCAACGGCTGTGCCACGGTGGGCTTCACGGTCGAGGACGCGGCGGAGGGCGCCCTCGACCACGAGCCCCGCGGCACGGCCGACCTGGACGCGGAGGTCGCGGGACTCACCGCGGCGGGCTGCGCGCCCACTCTGACCCGGCTGGCCGGGGGCACGCTGGGCTGGGCCGACCTGGACGGCTGGGACACCGTGCTGGTGACCGGGGCGAGCGCGCCCGCCCAACTGCTGCGGCTGCTCACCGAGGGCGTGCCCGACGGGCGGCGGCTGCTCGGGGCGTGGACGTTCGGGGAACGGGCGGTGGTCGGGCCGGTGATGACGGCCGGGACGCCGGGCTGCTGGTCCTGCGCGGCTCTTCGGCTGGGCGCCGGCTCGGACGCGGCCGACAGCGCCGACCTGTGGTCCGGCCTCGGTCCGGCCGCGCCGCTGGGGACGCCCGCCCGGGTGCCCGCCGGGCCGCTCGCGGGGATGCTCGGCAACCTGCTGTCGTTCGAGGTGTTCCGGCTGGTGACGGAGGCGCTGCCCGCCGAGACCCGTAACCAGGTCATCGTGCAGGATCTGAACTCCCTGGACGTGCTGGCCGAACCGCTGCTGCCGCACCCCCGCTGCCGGTTCTGCGCCGCCGGGGAGTCCAAGGCTCCGGACGGGGCCGCGCTGCGGGTGCCGCACGCGGACGACGAGCCGGTGGCACTGCCCGCCGACGGCCCGGCGGACGAGGCGGCTGCCCAGGGGGCGCTGGCCGCGCTGGAGCTGCGGGACGTGCTGGTCCGCGAGGCGGCCGGGGTGTTCGGCGGTTATGCCGACGACGACTGGGAGCAGACCCCGCTCAAGGTGAGCACCGTACGCCTGGGCGTCTCCCCCGGCCGTGTGCGCGAGGTCTCCGCGATCGACGTGCACCATGTGGCCGGGGCCCGGCTCGCCGCGCTGTTCCGGGGCGCGGAGGTGTACGCCGAGCATGTGGTGCCGCCCCGGGCGGGCGGCACGGGAGACAGGGTCGCGCCGACCGGACTCACCGTGTCCAGTGGGCTGGAGGCCCCCGTGGGCCGGATCGCCGCGTGGTCGGAGGCGACCTCGCTGCTGGACGGGCGGACCGTGCTGGTGCCCATGGGCGCGGTGCGCACCCTGGGCGGCTGGAACGACCAGGGCCTGTTCGAGCGCACCTCGGCCGGTACGGGCGCGGCGGGCACCCCCCGCGCGGCCCTCGCCCGCGCCCTGCGCTCCGCCCTCGCCCACGACGCCCTGCGCGGGGCGATCCGCAGGACGGCGCCGGTACGGCCGGTGGACCTGAACTCCCTGAGCGGTGACGCGGAGTTGCTGTTCCTGCTGCGCTCGGCGGAGAACCTGGGCGTCACGGTGGAGGTGCTGGACCTGACCGGGGCGGGGGCCACCGCGCTGCCCGTGGCCCTGGCCCGCTGCACCGACCCGGAGAGCGGGGCGGTGCGCTGGGCGCCGGGCAGCGGTCTGCGTCCGCGCGAGGCGGTGCTGGAGGCGCTGCGCGATCTGCTCGGCGCGGAGCAGATGCGGCGGGCCGGCGCCGAGCCGGATCTCGGCGACCCGCTGTGGGCCGACCTGGAGGCGGCGGCGCTGGTCCCCGAGGGCGAGCCGGTACCCCTGCGCGCCGAGGGGACCGGCTGGGCCGGGGTGCTGGACGCGCTGGCCGCCGCCGGGCGGGACGCGTTCGCGGTGCCGGTGGCCGCGCCGGACCTGGCGGCGGGCGAGGTCCACGCCGTGCGCGTGCTGCTCACCCGTGGCGGGCCCGGTGCCCACTGAGGCGGAGGCGGCGCCGGTCGCCGTCGATGCGCCCTGGGACCAGGTGTGCGAGCGGCTGACCACCGCGCTCGCCTTCCGTGTACCCGGCCGGGGCACCGTGGTGACGGCGCTGGGCGTCCGCGACGAACTCGGCGACGCCCTGGCGGAGTTCGCCCCTGACGTGATCCCCGTGGGGCTCTACGGGCATCACGCCGTGGTCGGCCCGGTGGCTCCCGTCGGCGGGCATGGGTGTCCGCGCTGTCTGGCCCGGCGCTGGCAGGCGGTGCGCGCCGGGTTCCTGCGGGACGCCCTGGAGCGGGGCGGGCCCACCCGCGGCACCGGGACCCCGCCGTGGGGGACCGACTTCGTGGTGGACGCGCTGGCCGCGCTCGTCTCCGCGGCCGACGCGCACCCGCCTGCCGTGCGGCATCCGTGGGTGTGGCTGCTGGACCTGGAGACGTTGCGGGTCGCCCGGTTCCCGCTGGTGCCGGACGGGGAGTGCCCGGCCTGCGCGGACCGGCCGGACGACACGGCCGAGGGCGCCCGCATCGCCCTGGGGCCCGCCCCGGAGCACGCGCCGGGCAGCTTCCGTACCCGACCGCTGTCCGCGTACGACCTCCCGCTGGAGGCGTTCGCCAACCCGGTGACCGGGATGCTCGGGCCCTCCGTGGCGCCCGATCTGACGTCGGCCTCCACCTCGTCGGCGGTCGGCGCCTTCACCACCCGCTCCGGCGCCTATCTGCGCGAGTGCTACTGGGGCGGGCACACCGGGGCGTACGGCACGAGCGTGCGGGTCGGGCTGCTGGAGGGGCTGGAGCGGTACGCCGGGATGCGGGCGCGCGCCCGGCGCCCGGTCGTCACGGCCACGCTGGAGGAGCTGGGCGACACGGCGGTCGACCCCCGGATCACCGGGCTGTACCCCGACACCTTCGACGCGGAGGCGGCCGGCGCGCCCCGGTTCGCCCCGGACCGGCCTGTTCAGTGGGTGTGGGGCTGGTCGCTGCGGGACGACCGGCCGGTCCTCGTCCCCGAGGTGGTCGCGTACTACCACGCGCCGGGCGGCATCCGGCGCCGGTTCGTGCAGGAGAGCTCCAACGGCTGTGCCTCGGGCGGAAGTCCGGCCGAGGCCGTGCATCACGGGCTGATGGAGACCATCGAGCGCGACGCCTTCCTGCTGGCCTGGTTCGGCCGGGTCAGGCTGCCCGAGATCGACCCGGCGAGCAGTACCAGGCCCGCGACCCGGGCGATGGTGGACCGGCTGGCGATGTACGGGTACCGGGCGCGGTTCTTCGACACCCGGATCAGCTTCCCGGTGCCGGTGGTGACCGCGGTGGCCGAGCGGGTGGACGGCGGGCCGGGGCTGCTGTGCTTCGGCGCGGGCGCCTCGCTCGACCCGGAGGACGCGCTCGCGGGCGGGCTGTGCGAGATCGCCACCGACTCGGTCAACCTGCGCCGCCGTACCGCCCGTGAGGAGCGGCGGCTGCGCCGGATGGCGGCCGACTTCGACGAGGTGCGGGTGCTGCACGACCATCCGCTGCTGTACGGGCTGCCCGAGATGGGCCGGTACACCGACTTCCTGCTGCGCGGCCGGGACGACGGTGACCGTGTCCCGCTCGCCTCGCTCGCCCCGGACCGCCCCCGGCCCCGCCCGGCGG
>NZ_MUNH01000694.1:0-1306 GCF_002154615.1 Streptomyces recifensis | reverse complement strand
GTGTCGGGCAACGGCGCGGTGCTCTCGGACGGCATCGTCACCTCCGCCACGCCCTTCGGGTACGTCATCAACCTGTCCGGTCCCCAGGTCCCCAAGCTCAGCGTCAACCGCAACAGCATGCTGGAGTGGGACCGCGAGTGGGCCGGGGAGCAGGTGCGCGCGGCCGCCGACGATCTGCCGGACTGGGAGGGGCTCGACCTGGAGTGGCTGTGGCAGTTGGAGACCCAGGACGTGGGGCTGGCGAGGGCGGTCGCGGAGCGGCTGGCGGGCGGGGGGCTGACGCTGCCCGTGTACCGGTCGGCCGAGTATCAGCGGCCGCCGGTGGCACTCGACGCGGTGGGGTGGTTCCCGGGCGACCGGGCGTTGCTTCCGCGTCGCGTCGAGGACGGCACGAGCAACATGAACCAGTTCGCCACGGCATGGCGCCGGGCGGTACTGCGAAGCCAAGGAGCCGTCCCGGCCACGAATCCGGAGGGGGACGACTCCCCCGTGCCGAAGGACCTGGGCGGCCATCCCGTACCCCGTCCCGGCGACAACGCGCTGCTGGACAACGCGGCCGGCTCGGCCCGCAATCTCGTGACGCACGCCTTGCGCACCAAGCAGACGGTGGCACACGTGCTGCGCGGCCTGCGCCGGTTCGCCCTGCTGACGCCGGAGCTGGGCGTACCGGCGGTCCCGCCCGACGGCACCACCGCGCTGGACTTCGTCCCCGAGCCGGTGGACCTCGATCTGATCGACTGGATGACCGACTGGGCGGAGCCCGGCCGGGCCGAGCGGCAACCCGCCCTCGGGGCTCTGCTCTCCCTCTCCGCCGCCAGGGAAGCGCGCATCGACACCCTCCTGGAACGCGCCCTCCGCTACCAGCCGCTGGGTCTCGTCGTTCCCGGGATTCCTGAGTCGATGCTGCGCCACCGTGCCACGGTGCGGGACGCCGAGCTGCTGGGGGGCTGGACGGAGAACCGGCACACCTACTCCGACCGGGGGCTGCCCGCCGAGGTGCTTCCCGTGCACATCGCCCGCCTGGCCGACCGGCTCGGTACGACCAGCGCCGAGGTGCTGGGGCAGTTGCGGCAGTGGGAGCCGTACGGGTACCGGCTGCCCACCGAGGACCAGTTGCTCCCGGCCGCGCCCAGCGACAGGCAGTGGGCACTCTTCCGCACCTTCTGGGAGCCGGAGAGCGGAACGCCCGACCCGAGTCTCCAGTCCCTGCTGGCGCTGGCGGCGAGCCAGGAGATCACGGTCGAGGAGGTGCTGCGATCGGTGGGCGGTCTCGCCGGACCGTCCGCCGGCCTGCTGCCCGAACTCC